>DSDZ01000378.1 GCA_011048475.1 Bacteroides sp.
GTATGAACTCGCCTACGTGGTCGACGCCGTGGATGGTGAGGTAGCACCAGGAGACCTGCAGGTATCATTGATCCTGTCCGATCCAGCCGGTAACAATAGTGACCCATACAACGACCTGGAATCAAATACCCTCGAAGTCTATACCGAGTTGCCTACAGCGGTTCTGGCAGGAACTCCTGAGATCTGCGAAGATGAAGCTGCTGAGCTTACCGTATATTTACAGGGCAGGGGACCGTGGAGTTTTAGCCTCTACGACGGCTCTGATACAGCCAAATTTAACAATATCGCTGAAGATAATTTTGACCTTACCGTCGCTCCCGAGCAGACAACCACCTTCAGCGTGCCCGTGATAATGGACAGGAACGGAGTGAAAAACACAGGCAGCGGGAGTATCCGTGTGACGGTTTATGAGAAAACCGATGTGCAGATCACCAACCTGGCATCAGGGTACAGCCTGGAAGCGGATCCTGTCAGGTTGCAGGCGAATGTCCCGGGAGGTATTTTCTCGGGACCGGGAGTGATAATGATCAGCGGATCCCCATATTTCGATCCGGCACTTGCAGATACGGTGAACTCCCCGCATACCATCGTATACACCTACACAAATCCCAACGGTTGTATCAGCGAAGCAAGCAGGCTGGTTTTTGTCCTGGGTGCTGAGGGAGACGTGTATATCCCCTCGAACGTCGTATGCGCGAACGGGGATCCCTTTATGGTAAATGCGTCCAATATTGCCGGGGTGAATGGATCCTTCAGATTGCTGAATGCTGGATCCCAGCCGGTTGACGGACTTACCGATAACGGGGACAACTCAGCAGAGGTTGATCCCGCTTTGCTAGTTCCGGGAGCATATACCATTGAATATGCTTATTTTGATGAAGTGACGTTGTATATCAGGAGGGTATTTACAGTTGAATCAGTCACGGCTCCTGTGATCACAAACCTTGTCGATGATACCTACTGTCAGAACATAGAACCTTTCCTGCTGCAGTCAAGCGTGCCTAACACGGTATTTGAAGGACCCGGTGTCTCTCTTACATTTGAAGGCTTTGTGTTTACTCCGCGCGATGTGAAGCCGGGGACGATCGCCATCATCGCCACAGCATCATCTGAGCATGGCTGCACCGCAAGTTCACAAAGAGATGTGGAAATTTTGTTCGCACCTGAGACAAAATTTTCCATCAGCACCTCCTGTATACCTGAGGAAGGAGGAACGGTTTCCTTTGAGAACCTAACCAGCGGAAAACTCGAGGTAGAGACCTGGAACTGGGATTTCGGCGATCCTGAAAGTGGAGAGAATAACCAGAGTGATCTGGTCAATCCAAAGCATTTTTATTCCAGACAGGATGAGGTCACCATCAGCCTGACGGCCACAACATATGGAGGCTGCATGGATACCTATGTGATGGATACGCTGATAGGCAACATGCCTTTGGCGGATTTCACGGTATTAAGTGACTGCTTTGCGAATGGGTCCGGGATCAAATTCATCAACAGATCCACATCCTTATCTTCACCGGAGGATTCCCTGATATGGACTTTTGCCACCAGTACCGGAGGTGTCCTGGGGGAAATACGGGTGGATGCCTCAACTGATACGGTTGCTTTCCCGTTTGTTACGGTGGATTCTTACCGGGTCGGACTTGCTGCGGTCAATTCGATGGGTTGCGTGGATACTGCAACAAGAGAGATCACACTCAGGCCGACCATCAGGCTCACCACCGAAGGCTATGATGAGCAGTTCAACGAATCTGAAGCAATGTGGACCATTCAGTCAAATGACGGGGTGGAAAGCTGGACATGGGATGTCCCCGATTTTGACGGATTTATCCAGACATCGGGTGATAAGGGATGGTTTACACAATTACCATACGGAGAGGTGGGATACTTGGAAAGGTCCTGGGTTCAAAGCCCTTGCTTCGATTTCACCGGGATGAAATGGCCTGTGATCAAGCTGGATATAATGAAGAGTTTTATCCCGGGTCTCAACGGGGCAGTCCTGCAATATATGGATGTCAATGAGGAGGGCTGGAAAACCCTGGGTGCAGACACTCCCGGCCTCAATTGGTACAATGTTTCCACCATTTACAATCAGCCGGGTGAAAGCAGTACGGGATGGGGTTTGAATGTATTCAATCCGGATACAGACTGGGTGACAGCCATCCATGACCTGAACGGTCTGGTGGGGAATCGGAATGTTACTTTCAGGCTTGCCATTGCTACAACTGGGGCGCAGGGAATCGGCAACCAGGGATTCGCGTTTGACAATGTGACCATCACCGAGCGTTCAAAGCGGGCTGTTCTGGAACATTTCACCAACTCTTCCAATGCGTCCTCAAGATCAGCGGATGATCTGATCGATGCATACGGGAAAACCTATGCGAAGGATTTGGTTGACCTGCAATACCATATGGACTATCCGGGATCGGATCCGATGCATGACAACAATCCAAGTCCCCCTACCACGCGTGAATTTTTCTACGGGGTTCCCCAGGTTCCCTATGCGATCCTTGACGGGGGCGTGGAGTCATCTCACCGGTATGATTTTTCCGAACTGAAGACGACTCCCTCGGCAGATCAGATCAATCTGGTTTCGCTCGAGATCCCCGCGTTCGATATTGATCTCGAGGTAGACTGGATAGAAGGCAGCCTGGAGGCAACCACCACGGTGACATGCGTAACCGACCAGTATGAAAATAACATCCAGTTATACATGGTTGTGTTTGAATCGCTGGTAACTGCCTATACCGGAATTAACGGGGATACAGAATTCAGGAATGTGGTGCTGGATATGATGCCTACTGCTGCAGGCCGTTTGCTGGGCGGGAACTGGTACAGGAACGTTAAGGATATACGGACCGACACCTGGACATATGCACCATATGTGGAGGACGTGGATGACCTGGGTGTGGCAGCATTCGTGCAGGATCGAAATACAGGTCAGATTCTGCAGGCGGCGGTTAATTATAAGACCCCACAGGTTGGAATCGGCGATCAGCCCGCCGGGTTAGGTAACCTGCATGTTTACCCGAACCCTGCCAGCCACAGCATTTATGTGAATCTTGGATCGAGGACGGAACATGGCGGAATAATCCGGTTGACGGATATGAGTGGCCGGGTGGTCATCGCAGAAAATATGCCTGCCGGATACCAGATCTACCAGCTGGATATTCAGCACCTGAACCATGGCATGTATGTGTTAGAGTGGATTGAATCAGGGAGGATCAGGGGATTGAATAAGGTAGTCAAATCCCGATAAGAAGTCCTTTACATGTCGTTGTTGAATCGGTCATCGATGGATAATCTTCTGAATGTTATCATTATATAACAACCAATATTATGTCATTACAGCGGACCTCTTTCTATTTGAAACCAAAGAGCACAGCATGGTTTCTAAGCTACATTTTAATCTTTTTAATCATTGCCCAGATCGCAGGACTGATCATGCATTACCGATTGGGACACGGCAGCGTATTCGGATTGATCAGGTTGTTCGATTTCAATACCGAACAGAATATTCCCACGCTTTTTAACACGATATTATTCATCCTGAATGCAATTTTGTTTTTTTTGATCTGGAAAGCGGGAGGTACAGGGAAGAAGGGACGATGGATCTGGCTGTTCATATCATTTATTCTCCTTTTTCTGGCCCTGGATGAGTTTTGCGAAATCCACGAAAATCTGTCAGCACCATTTCATGAGAAATTCGATACTTCGGGTCTGCTTTATTATGCATGGGTGATCCCCTATGGAATTGCGGCCATCCTGGTTTTGCTTTTCTTTGTTCCGGTCTGGTGGAAAATGGGAAAAAGGATCAGGTTGCTTTTCGCGATATCCGTTGTCATGTACTTTACAGGTGCCGTCATTTTTGAAATGTTCGGCGGCAGGGAGTTCGAACAACTTGGAGACCAGCTGGATCTTAAATGCTGCCTCCTTGCCACGGTGGAGGAAACCCTGGAAATGGGAGGAATGATCCTGTTGATATATACCCTGATGAAGTTAATCAACGTGGAATTTGACGGCCTCTCAATCCGGATAGGGTTAAAGGAAGCCTGATGATGGGGGAGAACTTCCTCCGCCCTACCCGAAAATACTGAAATTCACCCCGCCGTAGCGGCGGAGGCTGAGGAAGCGGGGGTGGGCGGTGAAGGTGAGGTGGCGGGGATGTTCCAGGATGAACCAGCCATCCTTTGCCAGGATCTCCGTGGAGAAGACCAGGTCGGGGAGTTCCGCAAGGCGGGGATGGTCATAGGGAGGGTCTGCGAAGATGAGGTCGAAGGACTGGTACGGATGCCGCAAATAACGGAACACATCGCCCCTGATGGGGGTGGTGTTCTCAAAACCGAGCTCATCAACTGTCTTCCGGATAAATTTATACTGCTTCGGGTCCGATTCAACGGCCACCACCGTGCGGGTTTGCCTGGATGCAAATTCATAGGTGATGCTCCCGGTGCCGGCGAACAGGTCCAGGACATCGAGCTCCTCCAGGTCGAACCGGTGGATCAGGATGTTGAACAATCCCTCCTTGGCCTGGTCGGTGGTCGGACGGGCTTTCATGCCTGCCGGGGGGTGGATCTGCTTTCCCCTGTGTGAACCGCTGATTATGCGCACTTGCTGCCCTCCGAAAGGATCATGGCACGGAGCGTATCTTCCCTGGACAGTTCTTCCAGGAAGTAGGGGGTGGTGTTCACGTTGCGCACATATTTGCCAAGCAGTCCGAACAGCTCGTGCTCCCTGTGGATGATCCCCGACAAGTACACGGGCACCATTTCCCTGTCCAGTTCCAGCTGACGGAAGGTGTTCAGGGTATGGTAGATGAAATCGGCCGGGTCCTTCAGGGTATAATGGTTCGACAGGCGGATACCGTCTCCCATGATGACCAGGATATCCATCGTGCGGGGCTGGATCTCCACCAGGACCACACCACGTTGGTGATCGCTTGCCCTGACCTGGTCCGATAGTGAGATGAGGCATTCCAGGGTGTGCAGGATCTTTACCTCCTTCCGTAACAATCCCGCAAGTGATGCAACCTCCTGACTCACTGCATAAACAAGGACCAGGGGCCGGTCCTTCAGCACCCGGTTGCGGACCTGGTCGGTATCGGCAACCTCGCCGGCATGGCGGAGGAGCTCCCCGGCCCGGTTCTCTTCAAAAAATTTCTCCGGGACCATCGTTACGGCCGCGGAATCCAGGATGAAAATCGTTTCCCCTTCAAATGTGACCAGTTCCATCTCATTCAAAATCCGCTCACACTCACGGGGTATCACGCCCGATAGGTCCGGTTCCGTATATCCGTAATGGGAAAGAAACACCGGTCGGTAGCTCGCATTGGAGATAAAAACAGAAAATCCATCCGGTGCGATGCGGATGGATTGGTGACCTTTCTGCCGGACTTCTTCCGTAATAGTATTCGATATAATACTATGTACCTGCATGAAATTCCGGGGGACTATTCCCAGTTTCCCGTGAGCGTGCCCTCCTCCAGGGATCCGAACTTCACTCCCTCGTAACCCGCGATTTTCAGCTTTTCGTCCTTGTAGTTCACCACGAGCTGTTCATCCATACCGGCCAGCAGATCGTCGTAATGGACCTTGACCTCCACGACCTGCACCTCCAGGTTGGAGCTGGTGACGATCTGGTTGGACTCCATGTCGAACTGAACTCCTTCCGTATAGGGAACATACCTGAGGGAATCGATGGGGAATCCCACCCCGAAAAGTGAGTCCATCACAGGGACCTTTGTGGTTTCGCGAACGATGATCCCCTCATCAAGGGCTTTCTGTCTGGCTTCTTCCAGCCCGTATTCCTCCAGCCATTCCTCAGGGATGGTCCCGATGGCCTTGGTGATGGCAAATGAATCGTTCTGGAGGAAATGGATCAGCGTATCGAAGCTGGCCGTATACTTCTTGTAAACATCTTTATAAGCTTTCTGGGCTTCCCTGATGTTGATCAGCCGGTCAATGGTAGCTCTTTCACGCACGGTTACCTCTTTCTTGAAACGGATCGGTTCCATAATGCTGTCAACGATCAGGTATCCGAGAATGATGA
>DSDZ01000110.1 GCA_011048475.1 Bacteroides sp.
GCGATCTGGTCGCTGGCAAATTCGAGCAGTTCCGCATCCGATGAGGTATAGACCACATCCTCGGTATAGGATTGTACCACAAAAACCCCGATGGTGATACCCCCGTGCTTCAGGGGAACCCCCAGCCAGCTCACGCACGGAGTACCGACGGGTTCGATCTCTCCCAGTCCGGTCAGCACCTTTTCCCGCTCCACATCCACCAGCTGGGCTTCACCGGTCCGGACCACATAGCTGGTGAGGGTTTTCCTGGCAGGAAACTCCGTGAACGAGTCCTTTTCGTCCTTCATGAAGGGAAGGGTCAGCGTGTCAGACTCATGGTTGTACAGGGCCAGGAAACAGTTCGTGGTGTCCAGAACCCTGCCCAGGTATTCCCTGATCTTATCGTACAGCTCCTCCAGGCTCTGGGTGGCCATCACCGCGGTGGAGATGTCAAGCAGCACCTGCTTGACCATCTCGTCCTTTTTCCGTTCATGGATGTTCTCATGGATGCCGGTCAGACGCGTGGTATTTCCCTTCTCGTCCCATTCCACCGCCCTGCCCTTGGACTTGATCCATACGTAGTTGCCCTGCCTGTGCCGGAGCCGGAAATCGATCTCGAAGGAGGTATCCCGCTTCTGAATGCTTTTTCTGATGCGCCGTACCGCTTTGTCCCTGTCCTCGGGGTGCAGCAGCGAGGTCCATGTTTCGAACTCATGGGGCAGCTCATCGGGGCCATACCCGAGCATGGAGAACCAGACCGGGGAGTAATACACCTTGTTGGTGACCAGGTTCCAGTCCCACAGCCCCAGGCTGGTGGCATGCAGGGCCAGGTTCAGCCGCTCCTCGCTCTGCTTCAAAGCCTCCTCTGCCTGCTTGGCAACGGTAATGTCCCTTGTCAGGAGCAGTAGCCTGGACTTCGAATCAACGCGGATCAGGGAGAAGGAATTGAGTGTCCAGAACCTTTTGCCCGTTGCGGTTATGTTGCGCCATTCGAAGGTGAACGGTCCCTCCTTCACGGTCCTGCCGATGTATTCCCTGGCCAGTTCGATGGTATATCCCTCATCCTCACAGGAATAATCCCTCATCCTGAGATGCTTCATATCCTCCTCCGTCACTTCGAAAAGTTCCAGGATGCGCGGATTGTAATCCTCGATCACGAAAGTTTCCGGATCAAAAAGCAGGATGCCGTCGCTGACCGCCCTGAATATGGAAGCGTAGCGGTCCATGGACTCGCTCAGTGCATGTTCTGCCTCCTGCCGCTGCCTGATCACCTTTGAATACTTCTGCGATGAGTTGATGGAGGGGATCAGCTTGTAGATGTGATCTTTCAGTACATAGTCCCATACGCCGTGCTGCAGGGTTTCGGCCGCTTTCATTTCATTGTTCTGACCGACCAGGTAGATCAGGGGGATGACCGAGAAGTGCGGTTCCATCTCCTCCTCCACGATCTGGCGGAGATGGTCGGGCAGGTCGAAATCCGCGATCACCACATCAGGCGGCTGTCCGGTCAGGATGGCATGCAGGGACCTGCGGTCCTTGCAATGGTGGGGAGCAGGATCGAAACTGTTCTCCTTCAGGGTTTTGATGATTTCGTCAACCACCTCCTGGTCCAGGTACCAGAAACAAATTTTGATTTTCAGACCGGCCATCGTGGTTGCATCATAGGTCCATGGTTCCGGTCAGAAAATTAACTAAAAATTATGAATGCGCAACATGGATTTTTTCAGAACCCGATCCGTAATCCGGCCATCAGATGCCTTCCCGCCTGGGGGAAAAAGCCATCCATCCGGTCCTCCGATCCCTCCAGATAATACCTGTATACCCAGGCATTTGTCTCATATTCCGCGTTGAACAGATTTGCCACCTTCAGCTGCAGGGCGATCTCCCTGATGAATTGTGGATAAATTGCACAGGAAAGCTGCAGGTCGTTCACAAAATAGGGATCCAGGGTCCGCTCCTCCGAGGAGGTATTGTCGATGTACTGTTTTCCCACATACCTGGATAGCAGCTGTATATGCAGGTTTTTCAGGGGATGAACGTCCAGGTTGCTGTTCAGGACGATTCCGGGGGAAAAAGAGAGGTCGGTGGTGCCCAGCTCCTCTTTCACCTGGTAGGGTTCGTTTTCCGGATCGGACCAGTAATCCCAGTTGTCCACATACCCTTCGTAGTTCCGGATCTTGTTCCTGCTCAGGGTCGCATTGGCATCCCACCGGAGCCATGAGGCGAACCGGATGCCTCCCGAGAGCTCGATCCCGGCCCGGTAGCTGTCCCTCACATTGGTCATCACGGCACTGCCCACATCGTTGATCTCCCCGGTAAGCACCAGCTGGTCGGTGTAATCCATGAAATAGAGGTTGATCCCGAGCTGCAGGTCCTCCTCCCCGTATGTGTAACCGGCCTCGTAGTCCAGCATGGATTCCTTCACCGGCCGGGGACCGGCCGGGTCGGCATCCACCAGGTTGGTCCGGTTGGGCTCCCGGTTGCCCCGGGCCACGAAAAGGTACATCCGCTGGTTTTGGGCCGGCTCGTAGTTGATCCCCGCCTTGGGATTGAAGAAGAGGTACCGGTGGTCCTGTGTGATGTCCCTGAGGTCATCATCGTTCCCGTCGATCCGGTACATGATACCCCTCACCTGTAGGTCCGCAAAGAACGAAAACCCGGAGCCCGTTTCCAGGTTCGCCTTCAGGTAACTGTTCCAGTCGGATTTCACCCCGGTGTTTTCGTACCACCGGTGGCGGATCTCGCTCTCACCCGGGAACCTGGCCCAGATCACCGTCCCGAAGTGATCGCCCAGGTAACGGTTCCAGCCGCCTCCCAGCACGGCGCTGAATTTGTTTTCCCGGTACTGTAATCCGCCCACGATCCCGTAAAAATCATTATCCAGCCACTTCCTCCGGATAAGGTCCGTTTCCGCAACGGTCTCTCCCCCGATGACCACCGGGTCTAGCAGGTAATCCGACAGGGACGCATCCTCCCTGTACTGCTCGTAATAACCCGCTCCTTTGGTGTAATGCAGGGCTGTGTTCACATACATCCGGTCGCCCAGCACCCTGGAGAGATGCAACTGGTAATGGCTCTGGAGGTAATGATCGACCTGGTTGTCATAGTAGGCCAGGTTCCCGTCGCTGTCGGTGTATGCACCGAGTTCATTATATGTGCGATGGGATTCCAGGAGATTTGAAGGAACCCCGTTCCATGCCTGGTACAGCTCCTCCAGGCCCGAGAACGTGACGAATTTGACCATGGTCCCGGCATCGTAATACCCCGCCGACGCGTAATAGGAACGCAGGTCGGTCCAGGACCGGTCGATGTACCCGTCGGACGTCAGGTCCGAAAGCCGGATGTCCACCGCAAAATGGTCGCCGATCAGACCGGTGCCGGCCGAGAGGGCGTTCCTGATGGTGCGGAATGATCCCAGGGTACCTTCATAGACGGCGTAGGGCTCCCTCTCCAGGGTCCGGGTCTGGAAGTTGACACTGGCGCCGAAGGCGGCCGCCCCGTTTGTGGAGGTCCCCACCCCCCGCTGGATCTGGATGTTGTCCACCGAGGTGGCAATATCGGGAAGGTCCACCCAGAATACCGAATGGGATTCGGCGTCGTTCAGGGGGATCCCGTTGATGGTCACGTTGATCCGGCTGGCATCGGTTCCCCTGATCCGCATGGCAGTGTACCCGATCCCGTGACCCGCATCGGAAGTGGTGACCAGCGAAGGGGTGGAAGAAAGCAGGAAAGGGATGTCCTGACCGTAATTCCGTGCCCTGATCTCCTCGCTCCGGATCCCCGTATAGGCCACCGGTGTGGTCTCTCCCGCCCGGGTGGCCGTCACAATGGCCTCCTCGACCATCACGGAGCTCCGCTCCAGGCTGATCCGTCCCAGATCGGTATCGCCCGTTACAACGATCTCTTTGACAAGGGATTCATATCCCACAAAGGAAACCTTCATGGTGTACGGGCGTGCGGGAATATCCCTGAAGATGAATGCCCCTTCGTCACCGGAGACCGTCCCCCTGCCCGTTTCCAGAAGGACCAGGTTCGCTCCGGGAAGGGGCCTGCCCCGGTCATCGTCAACTGCTCCTGAAATGGAGTACTGGCTATAGGCCGGCATGGCCAGCAGCGACCATGCAAGCCACAAGGCTGCACGTTTCATGGGCAAAAAATTTAAATCAGTGTTTCATTTGATCTTCTTTATCCCTACACCGGCATTACCCGGATCAGGTGCTAAGGGTATAATCTCAGCCTGTCATTTGAGGCACCCCCTTAGGGAAGTTCAAATACAAAGGTAAGGAATTTCAGATTCACGCGAAAATAAAACCGGCCCTGTAAATTAATTGTATTTTTGTGTCACCAAGCGAAATCATGAACCTGGGAAATCATCTTCATCACCAGATATTTCAGATCATCTCATCGGTGTGCGATGCGCAGGGTCAGCAGGTGTATGTGATCGGCGGATTTGTCCGGGACCTGCTCATCACCGGCTCGGACGTTCCCCTGAAGGACATTGACATCGTGGTGGTGGGAAGCGGGATCGAGCTGGCCCAGAAGGTCCGCCTCATGCTCGGAGAGGATGTCCCGCTGACCGTTTTCAAGAATTTCGGCACCGCCATGCTGAAGTGGAACGATATGGAGATCGAATTTGTGGGTGCCAGGAGGGAGTCTTACCGGAAGGACTCCCGCAAGCCGGTGGTGGAGGACGGGAGCCTGGAGGATGACCTGCAGCGGCGCGATTTCACCATCAATGCCCTGGCCGTCTCCCTGAACCGTGACTCCTTCGGTGAGCTGCTGGACCCGTTCGGGGGCATCCGACACCTGGAGGAGAAGTTGATCCGGACGCCGGCGGACCCGGATCTGACCTTTTCGGACGATCCCCTGCGCATGCTCAGGGGGATCCGGTTCGCCACGCGGCTCAACTTCTCCATCGAACCTTCCACGTTCGGGGCCATCGGCCGCAACCGGGAAAGGATCCGCATCGTCTCCCAGGAGCGCATCACCGACGAGCTCAACAAGATCATGATGACCGGACGGCCGGGCAGGGGCTGGCAGATGCTGGATGAGACCGGACTGCTGGAGATCATCCTCCCCGAGCTTCACCAGATGAAAGGGGTGGAGGAAATTGACGGCCAGTTCCACAAGGACAATTTCCTGCACACCCTCGAAGTGCTGGACAACCTGGCGGCGAAAACGGACGATCTGTGGATGCGGTGGGCCGCACTGCTGCATGACATTGCCAAGCCGCGGACCAGGAACTACGAGCCGGGCACCGGGTGGACCTTTCACGGGCATGAATTCATCGGATCCAAAATGATCCCGGGGATCTTCCGGAGACTGAAACTCCCCCTGGACGAGCGGATGAAGTTCGTGCAAAAAATGGTGAAGCTGCACCTGAGGCCCATCGGACTGGCCGAAGAGACGGTCACCGATTCGGCCATCAGGCGGCTGATCTTCGATGCGGGCGACGACCTGGAAAAGCTGATGATGCTCTGCGAGGCAGACATCACTTCGAAAAATCCCAGGACGGTGGAACGGCACCTCCGGAATTTCCGGATCGTGCGGGAAAAGATCGTTGAGATCGAGGAAAAGGACTCCATCCGCAATTTCCAGCCTCCCATTTCGGGGGATGACATCCAGCATGTGTTCGGGATCCCGCCTTCGAAGAATGTGGGGATCATTAAGAACGCCATCAAGGAAGCCATCCTGGACGGGGAGATCCCCAATGAATTCAATGCCGCCTACGGCAAAATGATCGAGACGGGAAAGTCCCTGGGGCTCACCGTGCAGAACCCCCTGGAAAGAGGCGGCGGCGGATGATCAGGAGGACCGGCAGGTGGTCGCTCACCCCTCCGGCATAGCGGAACCCCTCGTAGGTGCGGCGCGGTTTGATCCCGCCGTAGGCCTCATCCGGGGTAAGCAGCACGGGCAGCCGCAGCGTGCTCCCCTCAAAACGGTACCTCCCGGCTCCGCCGGTCACCATGAAGCGGTCGATCCTTTCCCACACACCCCTGTATTTGTAGC
>DSDZ01000103.1 GCA_011048475.1 Bacteroides sp.
CCGAGCGGATGATCCGGGCATACGGCGAAGCCACCGGGAAGGGCTTTCCTGTGGCAGCCGAAAGGCCTGCTTAAAAAGGGATATTCCCATCATCAATCATAAAGAACCATGCTGATAAAGCTTGATCACATCAGGAAGGGATTCGGCGATCCGGGTGATCCTTCGTACCGTGCTGTTCTCCGGGATCTTTCCCTTGAGGTGGAGGAGGGGGAACGGATGGCCATCCTGGGTCCGTCCGGATCAGGAAAAACCACGTTGCTGAATTTGATCGGGGGACTGGACCATCCGGATGAGGGTTCCGTGGTGTTCCGCGGGGAGGAGATCACCCGCTACACGGCCGCGGAGATGGACCGTTTCCGCAACAGGCAGATCGGTTTTGTGTTCCAGTTCCACCACCTGCTTCCCCAGTGCACCGTCCTGGAAAATGTGCTCATTCCAACTTTGATCCGTGAGAAAACGGAACGTGAGGAGGCCCTGGAGCGTGCGGAGAAGCTGCTCCGCAGGGTGGGGATCTGGGACCACAGGGACAAATTGCCCGGAAAACTCTCGGGTGGTGAGTGCCAGCGGGCAGCCGTGGTGCGCGCCATGATCAACGCCCCGTCGCTGCTCCTGGCCGACGAGCCCACCGGGGCGCTGGACCGGGAGAATGTGGAAAAGATGGCCGGACTGCTGCTGGAACTGAACCGGGAGGACGGGCTGACCCTCCTGGTGGTGACCCACTCGGCCGGCCTGGCCGAAAAAATGGGCAATACCCTGGAGCTGCGGAACGGGAAGCTGGAAAGTGTTTAATTATGTTTGGCTAAGTAAGAAAGTGATGCCGGGAACATGAATGCAGTGCGGTTCATACGGAACAACCTCTCCTACTACTGGAAGAAGAACCTTCTTCTTGCCCTGGGGATCGCCATCAGTGCCGCGGTGCTGACCGGGGCGCTGATCGTGGGCGACTCGGTGGATTACAGCCTGAACCGGATCGTGGACCACCGGCTGGGGAAGGTCACCCATGCGATGCGGTCGGCCGACCGCTACTTCACCGAAACCCTGGCCGGGAAGGTCAGCCGCCAGCTCGGGATCCCGGTTTCCCCTCTGCTTCTCCGGCAGGGAATTGCCGTGGCGGACGGGGGACAGAAGCGGGTGAACCGGGTGCAGGTGCTGGGGGTGGATGCCACCTTTGACCGGATGGCCGGTCTGGAAGATGTTTACGGGACACTTTCAGGCGATACGGTCATCCTCAGCAAAAACCTGGCCGACCGGCTGGGCGTGGGCCGGGGGGATGAGTTCCTGCTGCGGATCAGGCGGGCCAGCCTGGCCCCCGAGAACGCCCCCTTCGTGTCCGATGCAGGTTCCGTGGTCACCCTCCGGGCGGTGGTCGCTTCCGTGGCCGGGGAGGAGCGGCTGGGCAGGTTCAACCTGGAAGCTTCCCAGACAGCCCCTTTCAATGTATTCATCTCACGCCGCAGCCTTGAAGGTTTGATGGACTTTTCAGGGAAGGCCAATGTGCTGCTGATGGAGGCCGGCGGGATCCCCGGTGAGGAGATCCGCGGTGCCATCCGCAACCGGTTCACCCCTGCCGATGCCGGCCTGACCATCACCCGCCTGGATGAGATTTCCCAGATCCAGGTGAAAAGCGACCGGGTGTTCATCGATTCCCTGCTCGCAGCGATCCTGCAAGCAGCGGGCAGTGAAACGGGGACCGGCATCATCACCTATTTTGTGAATGAGATTGCAGCGGGCGACCGGGCCACCCCGTATTCCTTCGTCTCCACCCTGCCGGGCGATCTGCTCCGGCCTGACGAGGTGATCATCAACCGCTGGCTGGCGGAGGACCTGCAGGCGGGTGCGGGCGATACGATCCGGATCACCTATTTCAGGGTGGGCCTGCTGCGGGAGCTTGAAGAGGAATCGGCCACCTTCACGGTCAGGGGCGTGGTGCCGGTGGAAGGGAGTTACGGCGACCGCCACCTGATGCCGGACATCCCCGGATTGTCCGACGTGGGGAACTGCAGGGACTGGGATACGGGGGTCCCCATCGACCTGGAGAAGATCAGGGACAGGGACGAGGATTACTGGGATTTGTACCGGGGTACCCCGAAAGCATATATCCATGTTTCCAGGGGCGCGGAGATGTGGAAAAACAGGTTCGGAACCTTTACATCTTTCCGTTACGATGCTTCCCGCACAGATCCCGGAATGCTGTCGGACAGGATCATGGAGGATCTATACCCCGCCGGTCTGGGATTTACCCTGGCCCCTGTCAGGGAGCAGGGATACGCGGCCGCCGGCAGCGGGGTGGATTTCAGCCAGCTGTTTGCCGGTCTCAGCTTCTTCCTGCTGGTCGCGGGGATCCTGCTGGCCATCCTGCTGTTCCTGCTGAACCTGGAGAGCAGGAAGGACCAGCTCCGGACGCTGGTCCGCCTGGGCATCCCCGTGAAGACGATCCGGTGGATGATGTTTGCCGAAAGCATGATCGTGGCGCTGGTCGGGGCGGCGGCGGGACTCCTGCTGGCAGTCCTTTACAACAGGCTGGTTTTTCATGCATTGAACGGGGTGTGGCGGGACATCGTCCGCACCGACATGATGCTGATCCGGGTGAGACCGGTGACCCTTTTCACGGGACTGGCGATCTCGCTGGCGGTTTCCTTCCTGGCCCTCTGGTTCCCGCTGACCCGGATACTGAAGGGACTGCACGGAACACACAGGACAGCACAAAGGAGGAATGGCTTTCGGTTCAGCCGGAATGTTGCGGCCGCAGCCGGGATCATCACCGGTGCTGTTGCCACCGGCCTGATCATCACCCAGCTGATCCGCATGGAGGCGGTCAATGCGATTGTTTTCTTCATTGCCGGCGGATTGCTCCTGGTCTCCGCGGTCTGTTTCATCCTGTGGAATTTGATCCGGACTGAAAAAAAGACCTACGGTCACCTGCAGCTATCCCTCCTGAGCTGGAAAAATGCACTCCGGAACCGTACCAGGAGCATGAGCATCGTGATCCTCTTTGCGATCGGTTCCTTTCTGGTCATTTCCACCGGAGGCTTCCGCAAGGATGTGTTCAGAAACGCCGGGGAGATGGACAGCGGCACGGGAGGGTTCCTGTACTATGCGGAGTCCACCGTCCCCGTTCTGAAAGATCTGAATGATCCGGAAGTGAGGTACGAATACGGACTGGGCGGGGGATACGCTTTCGTTCAGCTGCGAAAGACCGCGGGCGACGATGCCAGCTGTCTCAACCTGAACCGGGTCTCCACGCCTCCCATCCTGGGGGTGGATCCGGAAAAGCTGGAAGGTCGGTTTTCCTTCGTGACCCGTACGCCTTACCTGGACGAAGAACAGCCCTGGCTGTCCCTGCAGCAGGAGCTTCCGGAAGGGGTCGTCCCCGCCATCGCCGATGAGACGGTGATCAAGTGGGGACTGGGCATGGAGGCGGGCGATACGCTGCATTATGTGAACAGCCGGGGGGAGGAGATGGAGCTGTTGCTGGTGGGGGGACTGGCGCCGTCGGTGTTCCAGGGAAACGTGATCATCTCCCGGAAGCATTTCCTGGCGCAGTTTCCCGAAAGCAGCGGGACAGGGGTGTTCCTGATGGAGGGCTCCCTTTCCGATACCACACGGATCCGTTCGGAGATCGAGAGGGGAATGCGTGATTTCGGGTGGGACATGCAATTGGCGGCAGTCCGGCTGGCGGAATTCAATTCCATCACCAACACCTACCTCTCCATCTTCCTGGTCATGGGAGCCCTGGGCCTTCTGCTGGGCACCTTCGGGCTGGTGGTGGTCCTGTCCCGCAGCATCATGGAGCGGAGGCAGGAGATCGCCCTGCTGAAGGCAGTCGGATACGGACGGAAGAGGATCCGCCGGCTGGTGGTCAGGGAATATATGATCCTGCTGGGGATGGGGATCGGTACGGGTTTCCTCACCGCGATCATCGCCACCCTGCCTTCCATCCTGAGCCCCAACACGGGGACCTCCTTCAGCACCATCCTCCTGCTGCTTGTGTTGTTGCTTGCCAACGGGTGGCTCTGGATCCGGGTGACCACCGGTTCCGCCCTCAGGGAAAAGACCCTTCACACCGCCCTCCGGAACGAATGATCCCGGATCCCCTGTAAGCCGGGAAACCACTTTTCAGGGGACCAGGCGATCAGGAATCCCGGAAAAATCTATATTCGTACCATGAAAGAACTCAGAGTTGCAAGCCTCGAAGCCTGGCGCGTATGGCTGAGAGAAAACCGTGATACATCGGAAGGGGTGTGGCTGGTGTTCCGGAAAAAGGGAACCGGACCAATCCCCTTCACCTACGATGAAGCCCTGGATGAAGCACTCTGTCAAGGCTGGGTGGACAGCCTGATCAAGGCCATCGATGACCGGGAATACATGCGGAAGTTCACCCCCCGCAAGGAGACCAGCAACTGGTCAGAGGTCAACAAAAAAAAGGCCGGGAAACTGATCGCACAGGGGAGGATGACCCCTCGCGGGATGGCACTTGTGGAAGCTGCAAAAAAGAACGGCATGTGGGACAGGAAGGCGGAGCGGCCCGCGATTAGTGAGGAGATCCCTGCAGCCCTCCTGGAAGCAATCAGGGAAAGCCCCGCTGCGAGGGAACACTATGACGAAATCCCGCGCTCCCAACAGAGGCAGTTTCACATCTGGATCAACTCGGCCAGGAGGGAGGAAACGGTCCAAAAACGGGTACAGGAGACCATCCGGCTCCTGGAGCGGGGAGAGGGGCCGGGCCTGAGGTAATGAGCAGGGCCCCGGACAGGGGGGGGTCTGCACGGCACAGGGAAGATACCATGAGGTAATGAAATCAAAACGGAAAGGGTACGACGTGGATGACTTGAAGGACAGGTTCGTTTTGTTCCTTAAACGGCACGACCTGGTTATCCCCTTTATCGTGAACCATGCCATCAGGAACAGGCACCTGTCCGGTCTGATCAGCAACGTGAAGAACGAAACTTTCTCTGAATACCTGGACCGGGTGCCTCCCTCAAAATACATGGACAGCTGTTTCGTGAAGAAAGAAACCACGGAGGGAGAAGCTTTCTGGAGCTGGTACAGTCATAAATGGAAGGCGGTCCACGAATACTCCGGCATGTACTGGAAAATCGTGCGGTATTTTGTGGAGACGCAAAAGGAAACATCAGGAAAGACTCGCCCATGAGCAAAAGCAAGGAGGTTGTACTGCTGACCGGTGCCTCCGGGCACATGGGATTCCAGGCTTTCAGGCTGCTCTGGGAGAAAAGGGACCGCTATGACATCGTGCTGCTGGTGCGGCCTTCCCGGGTCAATAAGCGCCTGTTCAGGGAATATGAGCAGCAGGCCGGGATCGTTCCCGGCAGGGGGACAGGGACCGTGTACGGAAAAGGGCTGAAGATCGTCTGGGGGGATGCCCTCAGCAGGGAGGATGTGGAGGAAGCCTGCAGGGGGATCGACTGGTGCCTTCACCTGATGGCGGTGATCCCCCCTAAAGCCGACCGTGACCCGGAATACACGGAAAAGATCAACCGGGTGGCCACCGGGTACATCGTCGAGACCATCGAAGCACAGGACCCGGAGCGCATCAGGATGGTCTACGTGGGGACGGTGGCCCAGTACGGCGACCGGCTTCCTCCAGTTCATGTGGGAAGGGCGGGGGATCCCCTGCTTTGCTGCGAGTACGACCATTACAGTCCCGGCAAAACCGCGGCTGAACTGCGGGTGATGGAATCCCGCATCCGTCATGGCGTATCCCTCAGGCAAACCTTCATCATGATCCCGGATATTTTTTCGCTGCTGGATCCCATCCTGTTCCACCAGCCCATCGATACCTGCATGGAGGGGATCACCCTGCGGGATTCGGCAAGGATGCTGGTCGCATGCCTGGACATGGATGACCGGTCCGGTTTCTGGAGAAAAACCTACAACGTATCAGGGGGGCCGCAGTGCAGGGCGACCTACCTGGAATTCCTCGAGAGGATCTACCGGATGATGGGACTGGATTTTACGCGGGTGATGGA
>DSDZ01000489.1 GCA_011048475.1 Bacteroides sp.
CAGGGTTGCATCGCGGAGCAGGGTTGTGTCGGCGGTGTCATGCAGGTGACTGGCGGCGACCTCGCGGAGCAGGGCTGCGGCGGCATCCTGAACGGGGATATCGGGGTACCCGTGCTCCCTGGCGTGGTGCAGGAACTTCAGGATCCGGAGCATGTGGAACCAGCGCCAGAAACGCTTCCTGAAAGCATCCGCCGATGCGGTGTTCCTGCGGATCTCAACGAGGGCCTGACCGGAATCCTGGCCGGAAAGGAAATCCAGCAGCACGGGTGACAGCGATTTCATGAAATGGTCCAGGCCCGCTTCCGTGTACATGATGTCCAGTCCGGAGAAAAATTTCCGCAGCATGGCGAATGGCCGGGGATCATAGGTGAGCAGGGGCCGGTCAGGATCCTCCAGCAGCCGGCTGATCACCGTCCCGGTCCCGAACGGCGCCCTGTCGGACGCCCTGGGGGAGGGGACCACCCGGGTCGTGTTGCATTCCCTGAAATTTCCCCGCCGCGCCACCTTCTGGATGAAATAGAAGTCCTCGCCCCCCTTGCGGCGGTTCATGCCGCCCTCCCAGCAGTAGACATCCGCCCGCACGGCAAAGGAGGACCCCACGGTGTGGAAGGCATGGGGATAGCCGGTGGACCTGACCGACTGCAGGTAGTACCGCTGGTGCAGCTCGTACTGCATCACCGCCCGGTAGGTCTCGTCGCTGAAACCGGGACCGGAGAGGGGATGCTCGAAATAGACCGCGCAGCCGTCGGGCCGCTCCCGCCTGAAGAGCGAGGTCAGTGCCTGCAGGTAGTTTGCCTCCACCGCCGCATCCGCATCCATGGAAGCGATAATCCCCTCTTCCCTTCCCAGGTCGTTGAACCTGCGTACGGCCTCATCCATCAGGATCTTGCGGGCCATTCCCACCCCTGCCTCTTTTTTCCCGAAAGAATGATCCATCAGCACATGGAAGGCCATGCCGGGATGCGGGTGATCAGCGGCCCATTCCCGCGCTTCCCGGAAGGTCCGCCTGTTCTGCTCGATCACCCCGGCTGGCGAGCCGGACGCCGCGTTGACCAGCACGATCACCTCCGCTTTGATCCCGGCGGTACCGCACTGAAACAACGAATCCAGGCCCGAAAGCAGCCCGGATTCGTTGTATGCCGGTATGGTGATGATGATGTCCAGGTCCGGATGCGGCCTGTTTGCGATGAGCTTATTCCGCAGACCGGACCGGTGCAGGTATGCATCGGCAAAGCCCATCAGTCCACAGCATAGTCCTTGCCGTATCGCTCGTTCAGGCCCTTCACCACATCATCCGTGATGTCGTAAGGTTTGGCACCGTAAATAAGGTTCCCGCCGAATGAATATGAATAGACGTAATCGTATCCGCGTCTTTTGCTGATCTCGGACACATACCGCTCGATCATGTCCAGCATCTTCCGGTTCCTCACCAGTCCCTCCTCCTGGAGCTCCTGGCTGTAGCGGTTCTGCAGCGACATCAGATTCTGCTCCTGGCTGGCCAGCTGCTGCTGGAGCTCCTCCGCTTCCTTCCGGGTGACCAGTCCCCGCTGGATCTTGTACTGGGCATCCTCCACACTCTTGTAGAAGGTCTCTGTCTTACCCGCAAAATCGCTTTCCAGCTCCGCCTGCCGCTTGCCCAGTTCCTGCTGGTACTTGTAGTACAGGTCCCACTGTGCCATTACCGAGTCCATGTTGAAATAGGCGATCTGCACATCGGTGGTATCCGCCCTTTCCTCTGCCGCAGCGGATCCGTCTATGTTTCCACCCCTGTCTTTCCCTGTAAAATGCAGCACGTACAGTACAATGATCGCAGCTGCAAGAACGGCACTCGTGACGATGTTTGTGGTTTTCATTTGATCCGTTGATTATTTGTTTGTTATAGGGCAACAAATATAACAGAAAAAGTTAACAACTGCAGGTGATTTTTCCGGGAAGATGACGCTGATCAATTTCAATCTGTCACATAAACAGGTTGATCAACGTTTCGTCCGATTCCCCCCTTCGGTTTTCAGACAGGGGTTCCTTACAACTACATCAATCCCGGAGGGGGGATTTTTTCTTTTTACCTGTGGCGCGGGTGCTCCGCCCGGTAAATGGCGGCCACGTGCCCGATGGTCTCTTCCAGCGGGGTGAATTCCATGCCCGTAGCCCCGATAAGTTTTTGGCTGGAAAACCGGTTTTCGCTGAAGGCGGACCTTACCTGTTCTGCGGTGATGAGCCGTTTTCCGGTAAACAGTCCGGCAAAGGCATCCAGTCCGGACAGCAGCTTCAGCAACGCCTGCGGCACCGGCTTCATTTTCACAGGCTTCCCCAGGGCACGGGCGATCATTTCAAAGACCTCCCGGAAAGCGTAGTCCCCTTCACTGACAATAAACCTTTCCCCCGAGATCTCCGACTGCATCAGTCGGACCATGGCAGTGACCACGTCCCGTACGTCCACGTAACCTGTGATTCCCGGTGTAGCGAACCTGAGTCCCCCGTCCACCCTCCGGAACATCACCGAACTGCCCCGGTCCCAGAAGCCGGGACCCAGGATGATGGCGGGATTGACGATCACCGCATTGAGCCCTTCTTCCATCCCCCGCCACACTTCCATTTCCGACCGGAACTTCGAGATGGCATACCCCGAGCTGGTCTGGGTCTGTGACCAGATCAGGTCCTCGGTGGCCGCCTTTCCTTCCGGGAGGTGACCGATGGCCGAAGAGGAAGAAACGTGGAGCAGCTTCTTCACACCGGCGGAGAGGCACGCATTCACCACACTGGTCGTCCCCCTCACGTTGAACCGGTACATTTCCCGGAAATCGGACTTCCTGAAAGAGATTATCCCGGCGCAGTGATACACCTGGCTGATATCGATCATCACCTTTTCCACCTCGGCCTCGTTGAGCAGGTCGGTCTCCACCCAGTCGATCCGCCTGAAGAGCTCGTCCCCCTCGCCGGAATACCAGGAAAACACCCGCCTGACTTCCTCCAGGTCCGAGGTGGGGCGCCTGACCGCCACCACGTGCTCATGCTGCCTGACCAGCTCCAGGAGCAGGTGGGAACCCAGCAGTCCCGTTCCACCGGTGACAAGGATCATCAGGTTCTATTGTTTCTTCGTTGAAGATCCATCGTCCGGGGGACGGTAGTTCACCCCGAGTGCTTTCAGGTGCTGCAGCAGCGAAGGAAGGCGATCCAAAAAATCTTCGTAGTCCTTCAACTCCGCCTGCGTCCACACCACCTCGGCGATGGCGCAGGCACGGGGGAAGGCCATGTACTCGGCCTGTGATGCGGTGGGGATATACTCGGTCCACAAATTTCCCTGCGCCCCCAGGATATGATGGACTTTGTCCCCCGCCAGACCTTCAGGCACCGGTTCCAGGCTGTATACCTTTTCCATGGGAAGGAACCCGCCGATGGCCGGAGGTTCTTCCTCCAGGTTCTGCGACTGGTAATAATCCAGATAGCAGTGGGAGGTGGGCGACATGACCACATCGTGGCCCATGGCGGCCGCTTCCATTCCCCCTTCCATTCCCCTCCAGCTCATCACGGTGGCATTGGGCGCCAGTCCCCCCTCCAGGATCTCGTCCCACCCGATGATCTTTCTTCCGTGGCTGTTCAGGAATTTTTCCATGCGGGTCACGAAATAGCTCTGCAGCTCGTGCTCGTCGGCGAGCCCTTCCCGGCGGATCATCGCCTGGCATTTTTCACACTCCTCCCACCGGACCTTCGGGCACTCGTCCCCCCCGATGTGGATGATCTCCGAAGGGAACAGTTCCATCACCTCTGTGAGCACATCTTCCAGGAAGCCGTAAACCTTTTCATTCCCCGCGCAGAAGACATCGTCCGCAATGCCCCAGAACTGGCGCACCTCGTATGGTCCGCCCGTGCAGCCCAGCTCCGGGTAGGAGGCCAGGGCCGCCACGGCGTGACCGGGCATCTCGATCTCGGGCACCACTGTGATGAACCGCTCCTGCGCGTAGGCCACCACTTCCCGGATCTGATCCCGGGTGTAGTACCCCCCGTAAGGCTTGCCGTCCAGGGTGTTGCGGTCTGAAGGAAAGGGCGTGGCCGCCCGCTGCGAGCCCACCTCCGTGAGCCGCGGGTATTTTTTGATCTCGATCCGCCAGCCCTGGTCGTCCGTCAGGTGCCAGTGGAATGTGTTCATCTTGTGCATCGCCAGCAGGTCAATGTATTTCTTCACGAACTCCACCGGGAACATGTGCCTGCTCACATCCAGGTGCATCCCCCGCCAGCCGAAACGGGGCCGGTCGGTGATCTCCACTCCGGGGACTTCCCAGGACACCCCCGTAACCACCTGCCGCTCCTCCACCTGCGGAGGCAGCAGCTGCCGGAGGGTCTGGATCCCGTAGAACAACCCCGCCGGGGCCGCCGCGGTGATCACCACCGCATCGGGTGAGGATGAGAGCGCATAGCCCTCCTCCCCGTGCTGCTGTCCGCCGTAATCCAGGTTCAGCACAATGGCATTCTCAAGGGAGGATTCGTCCTGGAGCACGTCGACCGATAACATAAAACCCGTGGAGGGCTCCAGCAGCGCCTGCAGGTACATGCCCAGCTGCTCCATGTCCGGGGATACCAGGATCCGGGTGGCCGGGGTAAGCTCAAAAGCCCCGTCGGTCATCCGTACCTCCAGGGGCCTGGGGATGATGTTCACGTCGCCGTTCTTCTCAGCGCGAAGCCCGGGTGTATGTCCGTTATGCCCGGGCGCCTGTCCGCGCATACCGGGAGCATACACCAGCAGAAAGACCATGATCAGGATGCAGTCAAATGTTTTCATGGGAATTATCTTCTTATTATGTTCAGGTTCTTATTTCGTCCGGTTTCTTATAATGTTCAGGTTCTTATTTCGTCCGGTTTCTTATGATGCCCGGGCACTTGGTTTGTCCGGGTTCTTATTATGTTCAGGTTCTTATATTTCCCGGGATTCCTATTTATCCGGGCTCTTGTTTTGTTTGGGTTCCATATGTGACGGCACGGGGGCCGGAAGGAAATAAATATACACAATTCAGCCGCATCTCCGGCAGGTCTGCGGTAAAATGTCCGGGTCCGGACCGGTTTTAAAGCTGTACGTTGAAGGTGTAGGTGAACTTGACCAGCAATGTCCGTATCCGGGAAACCGGCAATACCGGAAGTTCCTGGTACCTTTCTGTGTTCAGCCCCTCGTCGTACACGATATAGAGGTCGATGCCTTCCCGGGGATTGTAACGGTACCGGATGTTGGTGATGATCTGATCGGTTACGCTGTTGTACTGGGCAAGGGTGGTCAGGGAATGTTTAGTACTGAGGTTGACCACGGCCCTGACCAGGGTCAGGTGCGAGGTGAACAGCTGGTCCCTTTCGTTAAATGCAATCCGGTTCAGTTCATAGGTGCAGCTCAATTCCAGGAACGATCCGATATTGGTCAGGGGAGTGATCCCCAGGGTAACACGCTTACCGTCATAAAATGTGCCGGCCTGGAAATACCCTTCAATATTGGTCAGGTTCGTGGAGGGAGAGTTAAAAGCGCTTTCCATTCCGTAGAAGGCATAGCGGCCAGCCGGTATATCGGCATCGGAAGAGAGGGAAAAGGTGCCCGGAACGTCCTCATCGTAGCGGTAGATCCCAAGGGTAGCTTCATAGCCTGTTTTCGAGGACACAAACCAACCCCAGCCGATGCTCGATGATTCCAGGGAGCGGTCCGCATTGCGCAGATAGGTATAACCCTCCAGGAAGGTGTAATGGCGGTATATCCCGGATCCTTCACCCGGTGTCCATCCGTACCTGACCGCATTACCCAGGCGGGTGAAATCGTCATGTTGCTCGAATCCGATGCCGGGATTCCAGGTCTTCCCCGCCCTGGAATAATCCAGGTCGTAGCCGGGCCCGTCATAGGAGGGATTTTCCAGGTTCACCCGGATCCGGGCCGGGTCCAGGGAAAACACCTCATTGTCCCCGCTGTTTTCAAACGATTGCGCCCAGTTCAGGCGGATCACATTGTCTCCCCA
>DSDZ01000487.1 GCA_011048475.1 Bacteroides sp.
ACCATGATCTGAATTTTAAGTAGCAGCAGATGGAACAGGGATATGTTCTTGAACACAACATGAAGGGTTTTTAAGTTTCATTTTGAACAAAACGCGCTCTGATGCCTTATTTTTACAGCGTTGTAGCGATATACCGGAGAAATGCGGGGCACCATTGCCGTGTAAAAAAGGAGGATGTATGAAGAGTGTCCGGGTTTTATTGACAGGGATGTTGGTGATCCTGACCGGTATGGCGGTGAGCGGCCAGACAAGGGGAGAGATCACCGGGCTGCTGACGGATGCAGCCAACGGGGAACCGCTTCCCTTCGCCAACGTGGCCATTCAGGGGACCTCGCTGGGGACGGTGACCGGTGATGACGGCTACTACCGGCTGGGCGGACTTCATCCTGGCAATTACACGGTGGTTTTCAGTTACCTGAGTTACAAGACCCAGGAGCATCCGGTCCAGCTGGAAGCGGGGGAGACCGTCCGGCTGGACGGCGTCCTGGAAATGGAGGCGATCATGGGTGAGGAGGTGGTTGTGACCGCCATGCTCCGGGGACAGTCAGGCGCCATCAACCGGCAGGTCAATTCCAGCACCATCGTGAACGTGGTCTCCAAGGAGAAGATCATGGAGCTCCCCGACCAGAATGCGGCGGAGACCGTGGCCAGGCTCCCCGGGGTGTCACTGGTGAGGGACGGAGGCGAGGGGACCAAGGTGACCCTCAGGGGCATGGCGCCCAGGTTCAACACGATCACCATCGACGGAGTAAAGGTGCCCTCCACTTCGGACCAGGACCGGTCGGTGGACCTGAGCATGTTTTCCACCGATGCGCTCTCGGGGATCGAATTCTACAAGGCGCTTTTGCCCGATATGGACGCGGATGCCATCGGGGGACAGATCAACTTTACTTCCCGGACCGCATCCGGGGGATTCCACGGGAACGCCAGGGTACAGACAGGGTACAACCACCTGACAAAAGCATTCGGACAGTACCGGGGAAGCGTGAACTTCGAGAACCGCTTCTTCAACGACCATCTGGGTGTGATCCTGGGAGGCGGGGTACAGAAAGCCGACCGGAGCTCGGAGGGTTACACCGGCGAGTATGCCACAGACCTGGGCACCGATGCAGACGGGAACCTCATCTTCACCGTGGGCAAGCTCAACCTGACCCACAATCTGGAAACCCGCTACCGCTACAATGCAAATGCCACCGTGGATCTGAAACTGGACCGCGGATCCATCGTCTTCTCAAGCAATTTCGGTCAGACCGACCGGGAGGATATCCGCAGGCGCCGCCGCTACCGGGTGGAGTCGTCTTACCAGGAGCACGATTTCCGCGAGAGGCATTCCACGAACCAGGTCCTCTCCAACCGTCTGAACGGGGAACACAGGCTTTTCGGGGTGCTGGAGCTGGACTGGGCCGGCTCCTGGTCCTTCTCAAGCAACAAAAAGCCCTTCGTCAGCACGATGAGCTTCAGGGAGCTGGGCGCATTCAACGCGAACCCGGAACGCAGCTACGAGGATGTCATCCTGGCCGCAAAGAACAACCTGGATGCCACCTGGCTGAAGTGGGTCTACTTCGACACCTACGACGTGCGGGACGACAACTATACCCTCCAGACCAACCTGAAGTATCCATTCAGGCTGGGCAGGCAGGTGCAGGGGTACCTGAAAACCGGTGCAAAATACAGGCACAAGCACCGGGTCAACGACATCAACAGGCTGTGGACCCAGCATTTCGTGGGACAGGACATCATCGCCGACGGGCGCGTGGATCCCGACTGGGATGTGAACTACACCCAGAACTGGGTGCTGATGAGCAGTTTTCTGGGAGATGAATACGATGAGGATTATTTCAGGTTCTTCGATAGCCGGTATTTTCTGGGACCCGGACCGGAGGATGTGAACGGGCCCCTGATCGACGCGGAGAAGGTGGAAGCATTCCGGAACGATTATGCGGATTACTACGTGGTCGAACCCTCCATCGACCTTTCCGATTACGAAGCGGGTGAAAAGATCACCGCCTGGTTCGGAATGACCAGCCTGACCTTCTTTAGCCGGATCGACCTGATCGCAGGTGCCAGGTACGAGCGGACCGAGAACAGCTACCGGAGCATCTACGGGTCGCCCAGGGTGGACGAGGACGGGACGGTGATCAACATGACGGGACTGGTGGACACCGTGGGGAACAGGGTGCTGGACCAGTGGCTTCCCATGTTCCACCTGAAATTCAACATGACCGACTGGGCAAACCTCCGCCTGGCAGCCACCCGTTCCCTGAACCGGCCCAATTTTTTCAGCCTGGTCCCCTGGGAGATCGTGAACCGGGGTGAAAGCTATGCCGAGCGGGGAGAGCCGAACCTGGAGCACATGACCGCGTGGAACTATGATGCCATCCTTTCGCTGTACGGGAAATTCGGGCTGTTCAGCCTGGGCGGGTTCTACAAGGAGGTGGAGAACATTGACTACACGCTTACCTCCAGGATCTTCGATCCGGAGGATCCCATTTACGGACTGACCCTGACCAGGCCCGTGAATGCCGAGGGGCTCTCCACCATCCTGGGGTTCGAGGTGGACCTCCAGTCCAACTTCCGCTTTCTGCCCGCCCCGTTCAACGGGATCGTGATCTCGGCCAACTACACCCACCTGCAGTCCGAGACCTTCTATCCCATCTCCATCATCGAGACCCTGGACGTTTTCCCCTACACATCCACGGTGCTCGATACCATCCGGAGCGGGAACATGCCGGGACAGGTGGACAACCTGCTGAACCTGTCCATCGGATACGAGCGGAAGGGGTTCAGTGCACGGTTATCCATGATCTACCAGGGAGAAAGCCTCTTCGTGGATGAGGAAGCCGAGATCGGCCGGCTGGCCAGGAGCGTGGGTGCCGTACCGGCAAAGGATAACTACGTGGGGGCCACCACCCGTTGGGACCTGGTGGTAAAGCAACGGATCAAAAAAAGTTACGAGGTGTTCCTGTACGTGAACAACCTGACCAACGTGAAGGAGCAGACGTTCATCGCGGGATCGAAGAACAAGTTGCTGACCAGCAACTTTGTTTACGGGACAACGGTGGACATCGGATTTGCATACAAATTTTAAAATCATGCATGTGACAGAGTAAACATATTATTCACCTAAAAATGATTGATGATGAGAAAGATTTACCTGAATTTGAGTTTTGTGCTGGCAGTGGCAGCCTTCATGGCCGCCGGCCTCCAGGCACAGATCCGTTACGTGGACGTGGCGCCGGGTATCGGCACCCTCAACGAAGCCATTGCCGGGGACACCACGGCAACGGGCGAGCGAAACGATCCCCTTAACACGGTTTACCGGCTCCAGAGGGGACCGGAAGCCTACTACGGGCTCACGGGCTCTATTTCCAACGACGGATTCCCGCTGACCATCATGGCCGCCGAGGGAGACGGTGCCAGGCCGTTCCTCCAACCCAGGGTGGTCGTAGATGAATCATCGCGGGCATTCCGTCCCAAGGGGGACATCCGTCTCGTGGGACTGCACGTGACCAACCTGGATGACCTGGGGGGACTGAACGACAGGATCCTGCGCTGCAGCGAAGACAACATCAAGATCTACGCGGAGGATTGCTGGTTCGACAAGGCCAGCCAGTCGTTCATCCGCACGGACAACCCGGGCCAGAGTTATTTCCTGACCGACTGCGTGATCAGCAACATCGGGGAGCCCGGGGATCCCAACAACGGGCGCGGGATCGACGACCGGGGCAACGACATCGACACGGTGTACATGAAGAACTGCACCTGGTACAATGTGACAAGCCGGGTGATCAGGGACGACGGAGGGACCATCAAGTATGCCCACATGGAAAACAACACCCTGGTGAACGTGGGCCAGATGGGGATCACATTCGGTCCCATCGAGGAGCTGAATATCTTTAACAATATCGGGGTGAACCTGGGATTCATGCCGAAGGATGACGACGATGGCTGGATCGTATTCTCGGCCGATTCGGTGGGAGGTATGGCACCGCGGGTGAACATGTACCTCAATTCCATATACCTTGACAGCACGAAACTGGTTCCCTGGCTAAATGATACGACCACCGTGACCCCGCTATTCAATCCCACCCTGCTTCAGGCACTGTTGGATTCGGGAACCTTAATGTATAATTTCAACATGTCTGTGGAATTTACCGACGGTCCACCGTTCCCGGATTCCATGCTGATCTACCATTACGATCCGGCCTTCGATGTGGCCAACGCCCCGTTCTGGGAAGAACCCGCTATCCCCGGTGTGGGTGAAGGCGGCAACGGGGTTTACCACCTGGATGTACCCTATGACTTCGGCTATGTGAACAACAAAGCCTTCGTGGCAGCCCTCGACGGTAAAGCACTGGGTGACAGGAACTGGGAGACGGACCGGGGAGATTTTGTGCCGGTTGATTTCGAGGATCCGCAGGACAGGCTTTTCTGGTGGCAGTTTGCCAATGCGGGGGATGCTCCCGAGAACATGGCCATCATCCCCAACCCAGACAAATCGGGCATCAACACCTCCGACCACGTGATGATGTACAATGTGCTTCCCGGAGCGGACCCATGGGCGGGTGCTTTTTCCGATGCAGTGGGTTACATGAACTTCACCCAGGAAAAGCACCACATGGAAATGATGGTCTGGAAGAGCAAGGTGAGCAACTGCGGCCTGAAGGTGGAACAGGGAGGAACGGTCACCGAGGTGAAGGTCCCCAACACCCTTACCGGGGAATGGGAGCTGGTCAAGTTCGATTTCTCCAACAACATCGGGGAAACCCTGACCAGGCTGGTATTCTTCCCGGACTTCCCGGATGCACGCACCGAGGGGACCACGGTATACCTGGACAACATCAACATCATCACCAGTCCGGCAGGGGGAGTGGAAACAGCTGAAGGAAAGCTGCTGAAAGTATATCCCAACCCGGTCCGGGACCAGCTGGTGGTGGATTATCCCGGGATGACATACCTGGTGGTCAGGGATGTACTCGGAAAGGTTGTGCGGTCGGCAAACCTGGGCGCACTGGACCATGCCACCCTCGCTGTTGAAGATCTGTCCGAAGGACTCTATTTCGTGACCGTGGGAACGCAGAGCGGCAGTGTGACCGCCAAGTTCCTGAAGCGGTAACCAGATTTTCCCGGCAGGGCAGTTTTTGCCCGAAGCCACAATCTGCAGAGGAGGGTGTCCCACAAGGGCACCCTTCTCTTATTTACTGAGGGATGCTTTCTCGTAACGTGCTAATTTGCTGCGCAAAAGATGCCAGGTTACTTCAAAAGCATCCCTCAGATGCAGAAATGAGACTTGTGGGACAACCTCTTCTTTCATTTGAACGGGTCAACGGGCGATCCCCTCGGGGAGAGTCGCCGCGCTCCCGGTAGCGGGAACGGTAAATACCGCGGGATGGT
Source organism: Bacteroides sp. (assembly GCA_011048475.1). Lineage (GTDB taxonomy): Bacteria > Bacteroidota > Bacteroidia > Bacteroidales. Next base: position 5,395 of record DSDZ01000487.1, read on the forward strand.
CCGGGGAAATCACCCTGTCGCCCGGGAAACGGACCGACCCGAAACCGTTCAGTCTGAACCCATCCAGGACCAGATCACCGTTGAGGCAGGTGAGGATAACCGATCTTGCATCGCCTTCTTTGCGGATCTCCACGGTGCCGTACCGGTACCCGTTGGACCAGAAGAAATTGCCTTCAGGAGGATTGAAGGCCATGCTCCTGTCCACCCCCGAATACCGGAATCCCGTCCAGGCCGGGATACCCGCCCATGATGCCATGGCCCTGGCATAGCGGTGACCGTACTCCCCCTCGTTGAAAGGATTCCTTTTGTACCCGTCATACCGGTCCCGCACCGCCCGGTAGACCTTCAACCCCGCTTCCTGTTGTCCCTCGTAGATCATATGCGCCGCGGTGCTGTACTCAAAACCGGTCATCACCTCGGAATGGTATGGGAAAGGACGGTCCGGCATTCCGCCCCGGGGATAGCCCGCCATCAGCAGTCCCGCCTCGTCACCGAGCCCGAAGCTGCGGAAGGTGTTGAAATGGTCGTTGAATCCTTCCGTGAAATTGTATTTCATAATACTTTCCAGGGT
>DSDZ01000348.1 GCA_011048475.1 Bacteroides sp.
GGAATGGCTGGCCTTCCTCCTCCAAGACACGCCAGAACACCCCCTGGTTGGTGCACAGGTATAGTTTATCCCCTTGCCTGGCCGCCGAGTAGACCGCCCCTATGTCCTCCTGCCGAAAAAGGGTATAGGAGGGATCCACCAGAAAGGAAACAAGGTCCACTCCCTGGTCCAGAGAGAGCCAGATATGATCTTTCCCAACACAGTGGATTCCCAGGACGGTATTGTTCTGCAGGCCGGTGTCATTGTTCAGGCGGTGAGTGAGCCTCCCCTCCGCATCAAATACCATGATCCCGTCCAGGAGCGTTCCGATCACAATCGAGCCTTCTGCTGTGATTGCACCCCTGTTTATCTTGTTCCTGGAGAAATAATCCTTCCACTCCTCCAGCCACGGGACCAGCCTGCCATTCCCATACAGGAACAAACCTTCCGACTCTGTGCCGATCAGCAGACTGGAATCAGGCAGTTGCCTGGTAAAGGCCACCAGGTTGTCTTTGACTACGGGAACTGTCAAATAGGGTATCAGCAGGGTGTCCCCCAGCAGGTACAGCCCTTTTCCCGACAGGTGTGGACAAAGGTTTCCGTTCACAAGGCTCACCGAGTGGATCGACGCATCGGGCCTGACCACCTTAAAGTCTTTGTAATCATAAATAAAAATGGATGTGAAAGAATGAAAGTAGACTTTTTCTTCGGAGATGACCGTGGTCCAGAATTCTTCGTTCTTGCTGAAAAGCGGCTCTGCCAGCGGATTCAGGGAATGGTATTTCAAACTACCCAGACTGTCCCTTCTCCAGAAACCGATCTCCCTGTAGCCGCTGGTGAAGATCCTGCCCTCCTGGTCAATGGCCACCGATCGCAGAACAGTTCCGTTGGGCGAGGGATAAAAATTCCACTCCACTCCGTCAAACTCGAGTAATCCCGCATTATTGGCCACATACACAAATCCATCCCTGTCTGTTGTAATGGACCAGTTCTGGCTCTCTGCACTGTACGCCTGCTTGGTGAAATTCCGGACCAGGTACGATTCCTGTGACTGGGCATAGATCACGAATGCCGGCCCGATCATGCAGATGAACAAGGATATGGCTCTTCCGGTTATATGTAGACACATCGTTCTCACCAGCCTGTTAAAACGGTCCTGAGATGGTGGCAAAATGCCTGAATGCTGTAAATATTACTACAATAATACTGCGTTTTTTCCATAATCAAAGAAAAAATTTGTTACAAATACTTGGAATCACTGTTCTTTTAAACATCTGTATTTCAATCTTTATCAATTTGCGAACATTATTAAGATGAGTTAATAATGAGTGTATATTCAAACACTTTGCCTGACTTGCATCAGAGGTGTAATCAATTGTTTTGATTCAAATGGATTTTTATGGAACTTGTTGATTATAAACCTAACTCTTAAACCTTCGGCTATGAAAAAATTGCGATTAATCATGCTTTTCATCCTGGCTGCAGCGGGACTGTCAGCCCAGGATCAACTGACGGTCAGGGGCAGGGTGACAGATGCAGCAAATGTAGGGATCCCCGGAACGACAGTCATGATCAGGGGGACCCAGCAGGGGACGATCACCGACCTGAACGGGGAATACGAGATCGAGGCCCCGTCTGATGCGGTCCTGTCATTCAGCTTTATCGGATACCGGACCGAAGAGGTCGATGTGGCCGGCCGGGCGACCATCAATATCCAGCTGGAAGAAATGGCCTTCGATATGGATGAGGTGGTGGTCATCGGATATGGCACTGCCGCGGTGAAAGACCTGACCGGTTCAGTCTCCGTGGTAAAAGCGGATGATATCAACAGACAGCCTGTTCCCAACATCGGTCAGGCCCTGCAGGGAAAAGTGTCCGGCATCCAGGTCTCCAACAACGGAGCTCCCGGAACCGCTCCCACAATTCGCATCAGGGGCCTCGGCACCGTCCGGTCCGATGCCAGTCCGCTCTTCGTGGTTGACGATGTGTATGTGGACGACATCAGTTTTCTGTCTCCCCAGCAGATCGAATCGATCACCGTACTCAAGGATGCTTCCTCGGCGGCCATTTACGGAGTACGTGCTGCGAACGGGGTGATCATCATCACCACCAAGGGAGGAAAATTCCAGAGCCCGAAATTCAATTACTCGGGATATGTGGGCATCCAGCAGGTTTCCAACCTGCTCGATCTGGCGAATACCCAACAGTACATCACCCTGGTGAATGAAAAGATTGCCGTGGGCGAGGACAGGGGCACCGCATCCACCCCGTTCGATCCTTCGCTCTACACTGCGGATACCGACTGGTTTGAAGAGATCCTGAATCCCGCCACCATCCAGAACCACAACATCAGTATTACAGGAGGTGGTGAGAACTCAACTTATTATTACGGCCTGGGGATTACCAGCCAGGAAGGACTTGTGAAGAATAATGATTACACCCGGATCAACCTGCGGGGAACTTCCGACATCACCGTGAACCGGTTTCTGAGCGCAGGCTACGGGATCACGCTGAACGCCTGGAAATCGGACAATGCAGCCAACGTGCTCGGCCAGGCTTTCATCGCGCCCCCAGCATTTGATCCCATGGTGGATGCGGACACATTTACCGACCCGGTATCGCTGGGATTCGGGAATTTTGCCAACCCCGCGGCCACCATCGAATATTACAACAATGTGTCCCAGGGGCTGAATACCCTGGCAAATGTACACGCCCAGATCACTCCCATTGAGAACCTCTCCTTCAGAAGTTCCTTCACCTTTGACGGAAGTTACGCAGAGAACAGGAATTATTCTCCGGAATACTGGGTCTCGGTCACACAGAATGACACCATCTCCCACCTTTCCAAGTCCAATTCACAGGAGCTCAATTACACATTTGATAATACGGTTACCTACGACAAATCATTCGGAGACCACCAGGTGAAGGTGATGGGAGGCCTCTCTTTTGTTCAGTTCAGAAGCCAGGGCCTGAATGCCTCCACCAGCCGGGTACCCTATTTTTCGGAAGCCACGCTCTACCTGAACAACGGGTCCATCGAGGATCTGAGCGCAGGGGATTACGGTTCGCTTATCCGGAGCACCTCCTATTTCGGAAGACTCTTCTACTCCTTCAGGGAACGCTATCTGATGACCGCCACTTTCCGGCGGGACGGCTCATCCACCTTCCCCGGTGAAAAACGGTGGGGGAATTTCCCGTCGCTCGGACTGGGATGGGTGGTATCACAGGAAGATTTCTTTGACGGGATCAGTGCCATCGACTTTCTGAAGGTAAAGGCCAGCTGGGGGATCCTGGGGAACAATCAGGTTCCGCAGAACGCCTATACGGTGACCGTGAATAACTGGGGCGGTTATTCCGTGGTATACGGACCCTACGGCAGCTCTACCATCCACCAGGGGGCGTCCATCACCTCGCTGGTCGAACCGCTGCTGCGCTGGGAGATCGTCGAGGAATATGACCTGGGGATCGAATCGCTGATGCTGGATTACCGCCTCAACCTGGAGCTCGGAATGTACCGGCGGATGACAAGGGCTGCCATTTTCCCGGTCCCGCTGATCGGCACGGCCGGCACCTCGGGAAGCAGTTACCTGGATAACAATGCGGATATCCTGAATACCGGGGTGGAATTAAGTGCCAGCTGGAATAACCAGATAAGCGACAGGCTCTCCTACAATGTGGGCGGAAATGTATCCTTCAACCATAATAAAGTTTTTGATCTTGAACCCGGGACCCTCCCCTTCTATGATGCGAACGCATTTAACGGTGCGCTTGCAACCTATACACAGCAAGGGCATCCCATCGGAGAGTTCTATGTTCTGGAGGTGGACGGGGTCTTCCAGAGTTTTGATGAAGTGAATAATTATACCGGCGGGGAAGGCGACCCGATCATGCCGGATGCCGTTCCGGGCGATTTTCGTTATGTGGATCAGAACGATGATGGTATCATTGATGATAACGACCGGATCCCCTACGGAAGTTACACGCCCAAAGTGCTCTACTCCTTTAACATGGGAGTGAATGTGGGACTGTTCGATTTTTCCATTGAAATGCACGGAGTGGGAGGGAACAAAATCTACAATGCCAAGCGGGCGAACCGTTTCGGCAACGAAAACTATGATGCCGATTTTGCGGAGAACAGGTGGCACGGGGAAGGGACAAGCGACACCTATCCGTCGGCCGACCTGGCAGGAGGAAAAAATATCTATCCCAACACCTTTCTTGTCGAATCGGGTGCCTACTTCCGCATCCGGAATGTCCAGGCTGGCTACACCCTGCCCGCAAGGTTGACCGAACGCCTGACCGGCGAAAGGATCCGGGTCTATCTGAGTGCCCAGAATCCCTTGACCCTTTTCTCATATAACGGTTTTTCTCCCGAGATCCCGGGAGGGAGTCCGTCCACAGCAGGTATGGATTACGGGGTGTATCCGCTTTCCAGGATCACCAACGTGGGCATAACCATGGATTTTTAACCGATGTACCATTTCATAAAATACAACGCCATGAAAGGAACAATTATCATACTGACAATCGCCCTGGGATTGATGGTATCCTGCAAGGATTACCTGGAATTTCCCCCGGAAGGCGAAATCCCCAGGGAAGAATTCTTCAAAAATCAGGAAGATGCCCAGAAGGCCGTGAATGCGATGTACGGATATTTGAGGTCCTGGGATATCTCCGCTTTCAATTACCTCATCCTGGGTTCCCTCCCATCCGATGAAATACTCAAGGGAAGCAGTCCGGGCGACGGATCCTGGGCCAATGACTATGTGAATTACCAGCATACCAAGACACAACAGCAGATCAAAGATTTCTGGAGCGGGCGATATAACGGGATCAACCTGTCGAACCAGGTCCTCACCAACGTACCCGACATTGAAATGGACCAGGGGGTGAAAAAGCGAATGATTGCCGAAGCCCGTTTCATGCGCGGGTTCCATTATTTCTACCTGGTAAGGGCTTTCGGGGGCGTACCGCTGATCGAAGAGGTGCCGGCCGGACCGGAAGGATTGATCCGCACCACACTCGAGGAGACCTGGGATTTTATCGAAGCGGACCTCAGGGCGGCCATACCGGATCTTCCCGAAACAGTTCCCACCTCCGAATACGGACGTGCCACCCGCTGGGCGGCCAAGGGAATGCTGGCCAAGGTGCTTATGTACAGGGAGGACTGGGCGGAATGTAAATCCGTATCGGACGACATCATCGACAACGGACCCTTTGACCTGTACCCCGATTTCTACCGGCTGTTCAGGCCCGAACAGGAGTTCTGCGAGGAATCCCTGTTTGAGATCGTGGCGACACAGGTTCCCGGCGAGGGAGACCTGTCCAACAGCCAGTTCGCTGAAACGCAGGCAGTGCGGGGACAGTTCGGATGGGGATGGTTCGTGCCCACCGATAAGCTGGCCGCTGCCTTCGATGCGGCCGGCGACGAGGTCCGGAAAGCCGTGACCATCCTTTACAGGGGGGATGCAACCGAAGACGGGGATACCATAGCCGGTGTCGAGACCATGGAGGGGGTGGATGTTCCCAGGTACAACGGGAAAGCATATGTGCCTTCCAGGATCCCGAGGGTGACTGGCCCCTACGGATGCGATCAGAATGTGCGGATCCTCCGTTTTGCGGAAATCCTGCTGATCAATGCCGAGGCGGCATTCCATGCGGGAGGTGATGCGGCGACCCCCCTGAACAGGGTGAGGGCCCGTGCCAGTCTTGATCCCATCGGCAGCCCTGGTATCGAGGACATCTGGGAAGAGCGGCGGCTTGAACTGGCCGGGGAACAGGACCGTTACTGGGACCTGCTCCGTACGGGAAGGGCTGCATCGGTGCTGGCAGAGTACGGCTTCAAGCAGGGGAAACACGAATGGTACCCCATACCCCAGACCGAGGTGGAGCTGAGCGGGGGACAACTGGAACAGAATCCGGGCTGGTAGTCCGGGAGGGTAAAAAACAGACGTATCTATGACATATACCA
>DSDZ01000357.1 GCA_011048475.1 Bacteroides sp.
GTTCACCGACTGGGATTACACCCCCACCCGGCAGGGGACCTTTTTCAGGAAAGTAATGACCGGCGGTGACCTCTCCGGCAGCGACTAGAGTGACTGCTTCAGCTTTTCCAGCCCCTTCAGGTTCCTTTCCAGCACCACGCGGATGTCTTCCCCCTCCGTGTGCCCGATGATCCCGAGGGGACCGTCGTAACCGGATGCCCGCAAAACCCGCAACATTTGCAGCTCCTTCTCCCCGTCCCCCAAAGTGATGATTTTGGGACCGCCACTGCTCATCCCGTTGATGTTCACGGCCGAAAGGTGGGGCAGCATCAGGGGGAACAGCTCCCCGAACCGGTCCATGTGGTTGTGGCCGTGGTGGAAGTTATAGACCATTTTTAAATGATCCGAACCGATTGTTTCGATGATCCGGACCTGGTTCTCCGGTTCACCGAACCAGTCCCCGTGGTTGTAAAGCGCCACCGTGCAGCCGATCTCCTCCGCCCGGCGGAGCACCTCCTTCACCGCGCCGATGGCAGTCTCCAGATTCTCTTCACCGGTCCCCCCGAAAACCCATGCGGGAAAACTGACCCATAGTTCGGTATGTGTCCCCGTCCTTTCCAGGATCTCCAGGACGGTTTCGTTCGCCGTATTCAGAAGTCCCTCCCCCTGCGGCTCCACCCAGAGCCATACTGCCTGCAACCGGATCCCGTGCTCCTTCAGCGTCCGGATCTCCTCTTCGAAAGAAGCCAGGTGCCTGTCACGGTAGTCGTAGGCCAGCCTTGTGATACCAAGCTCCTCCAGCATTCCGGCCCGCTGTTCCGGGGTCCTCTCCGCGGCATCGAAGGGGACGATGCACCAGGCCACCAGGTTTTCCCTGTCGAAAAGATCTTTCGGGACGCTTTTCACGCCGGACCTGCATCCCGGGAGCTGGATCAGCATCATTGCCATCATCAGAGATACGACTTTTACCATGGTCATCTGTCATCGGCATAATACCTGCCCAGCCGGGCAATAATGGCTTTTTTTACCTCCAGCGAATCGATGATCCCCGCATGCCTGTAGACCACCTCTCCGCCCGGGGCCACCAGCATTGTGTAGGGGAGGTTCCCCTGCCACACGGGGTCAATGAGCTCGATAAATCCGTATCGGTCGTCCGTCTCCACCATGTAATTGTCAAATGCGGCATGCTTATCCTCCAGAAATGCGCGCACTTTGTCCTCCAGGGAAGGGTCGTCCGTGGTGACCGAGACCACCTGGAAATCCCGGTTCCCGTATATGCGCTGAAGTTTCACAAGCTCCGGGAATTCAATGATGCACGGTCCGCACCAGGTGGCCCAGACATTGATCAGCCGCAGTTTGTTGCCCGGGTTGCTCACCAGCTCCTTCAATTCCTCCTCCCCGATCAGTTTCACCTCCACGGGTTTCTCCTTCCATTGCTCGTCCAGCTGTCTTCTCCATTCCGCCTTGGAGATCCATTTCATGGAACATCCGAATGCCTTTGTGGTTTCCACCGGTACCGGCTCACCGGCAAGCAGGGCTTCAACGGCATCCCGCGCATCCCGGCTGGCTGGTTCTTTGTAGGGATCTTCCGTGTCATCGAAACGGCCCCTGTACCGGAGCTTTCTTTCTTCATCGAAGATGAACACATGGGGGGTCGCGGTGGGACCGTAGGCGAGTGCCGTTTCCTGGTCATCCCCGTCATACAGGTACGGAAAATTGAACGCCCGGTCCGATGCCCTGATCTTCATCTCCTCAAAAGTGTCCCCCAGGTCGGAATAACCCAGCTCCTCCGGGCAAACCGCACCGGGATGGTTGGAGGAGATGGCCACCACCTGCAGCTGTTCCGGGGGGTAATCCCCGTTCAGCTGCCTGATCCGCTCCTCGTAAGCCTGGGCGGTGGGACAGTGGTTGGCTGTAAAGATAACGGCCAGTACTTTCGCCTCCCGGAAATCCTCCAGGGTATGGATCAGGCCGTCGGTGCCCGGAAGCGCAAAGTCCGGCGCTTTTTCGCCGATTTCCAGGATCCGCGGATCCTGTGCCCGGGCGGCGGTCACAAATGCCAGAAGTCCGAGGGTTGCCATGAACGCAACCTGTTTATGCAATGCCATCATACCATGTATTTATTGTGCGTATTGAACCATTCTTCAGCAAAGATGACAATCCGGTGATCTGTTCATTCCACGGTACGGTCGAACGGGATCCCCAGCTTCTCATAAAGCTGTCTGCGCGCCGCCTTGTCCCCCTCCAGCACCCTGCGGGCATGGCCCGCTACCTCGGCGGCTACTTTGCGGGGGACCACGATCACCCCGTCCCCGTCGGCCACCACCACATCGCCGGGACAGACCAGCACTCCCCCGATGGATACAGGCCGGTTCACCGATTCCAATTCGTTCCTTCCGGGCCGGATCCCCCTCCCTTTTTCACGGAGATAGAGGGGGATTTTTTCCAGTCCCACCTCGTCGGTATCCCTGGAGGAGGCATCGGTCACCACCCCCACGGCACCATGGTCCTTCCAGTTCATGATGTTGTTGGAACCGATGGATCCGATATCCAGCTCCTCCACGTCGTCGATCACGATGGCCACTCCTTTGTGAATGAGCGGCACAAAGGCTTCCGAGGAGTAGTTGCTGTAAAATTCACCTTCCCACTTGCTGAACTCCTCCCCCGGAGCGGGACGGTCTAACCTCTGGGTGGGCACATAACGGACCGTCAGGGCGATCCCCCGGAAGATGTGGGAAAGGGATTCATAATCCACCCAGGAGGGATGGATCGCCGGGTCCACAAGTCCGGTGCCGGGCAGCCCGGCCATATCCATGCCATCCGATACATCGGCCACCCGGAGGCCTTCGTACAGTTCGAGCAGTGCAAGGTCCTCCGCTTCGGTATACCAGGTGCTTTCAATGAAGCTGTACCCGGACATCATTTCCGATACATCGGCCTGCTGGGCCGGGCATCCCAGGACGGCAGCCATGGCAAAAAGCGTGATCAGTGTTTTTTTCATCGGTTTATTTTTTTATGGATCATGTTGCAACCCGGAACAGGCCGGGTTCACAAAATAATCAGTTTTTCTCTTCTTGTCAAATCCAGTCCCTCGATCACCAGCAGGTAGGTTCCGGCTGCCAATTCTCCTGTCTCCACAAGGGCCTCGCCGGTAAACTGCAGCTCCCTCAGCACCCTTCCGTCCAGGTCCAGGATCTTCACTCCGACGGGCAGATGGTGGTCACACTCCACATACAGGAAATCTTTTCCCGGATTGGGATAAATCCTGATCCCGGAGAGGAACTCCCCCCGGCCTTCTCCGGGCAGTGTGGTCTCCCGGGTGCCTGTGCCCGGCATCTCAAGGACCTCGACTTCCCGGGAAAAGGAGATGTCCGGATTCCCGGCACTGACAGCCACCAGCTGAACGATCCCCGCTTCCACGGCTGCCAGGACGCCGGACACGGGGTCATACCTGACCGCACCGGTGTCCCCGGACAGCTGAACAGCATATCCCCGCTCTGCCGCATTGGCGGGAGTCACCAGCACTTCCACCACAACCGTGTCGCCCGCCTCCATCGTGTCGATGTCCGGACCGGAATAGATCCCCGCAACTGTCACCCTCTCCCCGCTGAAGAAGGAGGGAGGCCGTTCGGCGGTCCGCATGAGGCTGTAGGGATGCTCCGCCATCATCTCTGCTGCATAAGGGGTCTGCCACTCTCCGAATACTCCGTCCAGGGTGTGGTCGAAATTGGGCACGCAGTGTCCGTTGGGAAGTCCTCCCCAGGACCAGGAGAGCCATCCGATCTCATTTTGGCCGGCTACTTCCAGTCCGGTTCCGTAATCCAGGAGGTTGCAGTCGGGGTACCTGGTGGGGGAAGGACCCTCCCCGATGATGACGGGGAGCCCTTCGTTCACCGATTCGGTGGCCACCCGGTGGTAGTTGTCCGTGTCAGGCCAGTAGGAATGGACCGAGAACAGGATGTTGTGCAGGGGGTCGTGGTCGAGGATCTCCTGCCAGGTGGCGAAGATCACATCCACGTCCTGTCCCCACCTGCTCGCATCGATCACCAGGGGCACCGTATACCCCCATCCCCGCAGGGAATCAATGGCATCCTTGTAGCCTGTTTTGAACTGCTCCGCGGTCACGTTCCCGTCGCCCACCTCGTTCCCGATGTTGAGCAGTGTCCATTTCCGGTTCCGCCGGATCCCGTCGACCAGGTCCGGATGGTTCCAGAAATCCACGCAGACATCCAGTTTCTCCCACTCGCCGGTGGCTGAATGGCATTCCGGCATGGCGATCATCTGATGTGCTATGCACCTTTCGATCAGCTCAACCAGCGTGCTTTCGTCCCCCTCCTCCGCGGTCCACACCAGCCTTACGCAGTTGGCACCCGTTTTTGCGATCTCCGGCAGCAGCCGGCTGCCGTCCCTGTCATCCGACCAGACGAACATCTCGTTCACCCCCCTGAGCACAACCTTTTCCCCTTCCGATGCATACAGATGCCTTCCTTCCACGTACATGGTATCCCCTTTACCGGGGACCGTTGTGCCGTTGCATTGGTCCGGGTCGAGGGAAGGGATGATCCCGGTGCTGCCTCCCGCGCATACACCGCAGGAATCGATGAAAGCCCCTCCGTTCGCCTCGCCGCCGCAATCCATTCCGGTGGAGACGAATTTGGACAGCAGGCGGATATAGTTCACCTGGTACCCGCAGCTGTTCTCGGTGACCGACCAGGAATTGAGGGGCCAGCTGGTATTGAAATCCTTGTAGGACTTCTGGGGAGGCTGGTCTTTGGGGGGGGAGATGGATTCGGAGAAACACCTTGCATTGTTGGCCGAAGACCCACAGCCTGAGGGACAGCAACCGTCCCAGTCATACTGCGGGTTCGGACCGCCGGTCAGGTACCCGGGCGGGGGACCGAACAGGGAGGTTCCCACCCGGTCCCACCGGGGACTTCCGTCCGTGAACCAGGAATGGTAGAATTCATTTACCCCGTTCTCCGCCCCGTGATCGTACATGTTGGAGAGGTAGACGAAATTCAGGGGGTTCACCCCGTGCAGGTTGTGCAGGAATGCTTCCGAAGCTTCCCTGGCCAGGGAAGTGATCCCCTCATCCATCCCGTAGGTGATCAGGTTGTGGTTCATGCTGCCCTGGGAGGATTTCACCCCGTTGCTACCCCAGGTATAGCTATCCGTATGGGCCATGTAGGGATCTATTTCTTCCGTATACGCCGAAAGGTTGTCTCCCCCGTTCACCACCGCATCCCTGTATACACTCCTGATCTGGTCCTGTACCGAGGGTGTTCCCCCCGGCAGCGTGGTGTAATAGAGCAGCACCTCCTGGTTCAGGGCTTCGTAGGGATAGGCAAAATGCCACTGGAACAGGTGCACCTGCCTGTAATTGTCGTCAAAGAAATCCCTGAACCCGTCTTCGCCGGTCTCCCCGAAAAGGTAACAGGCCGCTTCCATTCTGGCCATAAAACGGCCGTAATCATCTGTCTCCATCCTCCCCGCTCCCAGTCCCCCTGAATTGTAGGCATCATCGTTGTTATTGAACAGGGAGTCGGGATAAAGCTGCGCCCAGTCCCACGCCCGCAGGGCCCTGGCAAGCAGCGTGTCCGCATACTCCTCATCGCCCGTGGTGCGGTACACGCCGGAAGCCAGGGCGAAGGCGGCGGAGCTGTTCAGGGTGGCGGAGGTATTGGGCGGACCGTAGTAGCTGGGAGCTGTGGCCGAGGAGGGCGGACTCCCGTGGGCCTCCCCCACAATGCTCAGCACGCTCCCGTCCCCCTGTTGCATGCGCATCAGGTGGTCGATCCCCCACCTGGCCTCATCCAGGATATCGGGGACCCCGTTCCCCGATTCCGGGATGTTGTAATCGTCCCCCCAGGCCTGCGGCCTTTCCAGGTACGCCTTCATCAGCTCCACGATATAACCTGCGGTCCAGCTGGTATACTTGTTGTAATCGCCCGCATCGTACCA
>DSDZ01000036.1 GCA_011048475.1 Bacteroides sp.
ATAGTAAAGGGTTCGTTTTGAAACTCCTAGAAACTGAGCAAATTCCTTGGGACGGCCTATACATTTCAAATGAATCATTTGGTAGGTTTAATCAGGATCGACATAAAATTGTTACCTCTTTAACTATATGTTATATAACATATCTTTGCTGTTCTGATGTATCTCCTGGGATTTTTCGCAAACTGGGTGTATCCGGACAGGGAGGTGGCGCAGTTCCTGGAGATCTCACAGGATACCAGGGTGCTGAAGATGGAACGTCTGCGGGGAACCCTCAAGGGGCCATTTGTCTATTTCTTCTCCTTTTTCCATCCCAGGATCGGGCTGACGGGCAGGGAGGATTTCTCCGGATCGCTCTATGACATCCTGGAAAACCAGTACTCCACCCGTGTGAAAGTGTCCAAGGAACAGATCAGCGCCTGTGCGGCGGACAGCCTGCTGGCCGAAAAACTCCGGATGAAGCAGGGCCAGCCCGTCCTCAAAAGGAAACGGCTGGTCTACGACCCCGGTCAGCGTCCCGTGGAGTTTAACGTGGGATATTACCGCGGCGACAGCTTCATCTATACCATCGAAAGCGAAAGGGAGCTGTAACCCACCCACCCTGCCGAATATTATCAGCACCGGTTATCTATTTCCATCACCCCGGTCCGCATCATTCTGACCGGATTATACTGTATTTACAGCTGGTCAATACCGGTAGACAGGTCCCCATCACGGAAAAAAATCCCATTTCCGGGTAACAAATCAACAGCCTTCCTGATTAAACGGTGTATTCAAATTTACACACAACCATTTGATATGAGAACCACCATGCACAGTAACGGGAAAAGGGAGATCGTGATGCTCTCCAGGACCGACCTGGAGATCCTGATCTACATGACAAGTGACGCCTGGATCACCCCTGAATTGAAAAGATTCAAAAAGGAGATCCTTAAAAGGGCAGGGATTACCGGTACCGGAACAAAGAAACCAGATCAGATTTAAAAAGGAAAATCGTATGGAACAGGATGAAAACAAATGGGATGATCAGGTAAAGAAGGCTGTCTGGAGCAAGGGACGGATCAATCCCGATTATTCCCCCGACATATTGCGGTGGGACCGGAATGGCCATGTGATGATGTGGTCGGAATATGGCAGAAAAGATTCAAAATTCGGATGGGGGATCGGGATCATCGATCCGGATCCGGATCAGGGCAAGGATCCTGGCAAGAAAACGGGCAGGAATCCCAGGGATGGTGGCAACAACATTAAGAACCTCCAGCCACTCAATGTATGGTATGAAAACAATTAATTGACTCTCCTCGCGGCAAGCCGCGAGGAATCATCGATCCAGAAATTATCCCAATGGTGCTCGCTAACCCCGCCGCAAGCAGCGGGGAATGCGCTCGCGGGATTCAATTTTTTGCGAATTCAGGGTAACAATTGTCTGCCCATTCTGATTAAACGACAGTATTCACCAAAAAAGATGAAATGATGAAAAGATTGGAATTTTTCAAGGTAGACCTTGAGACAAGATTCAGCGAATCGAAACTGGAACACGCACAGATGTATTTTCTCCGGGGTGGGGACGGAGACGGAGGCCAGGGGTCCGATGGTCCCTGGGATCCGCCGGATTGAACACAAACCCGTTCAGAGAATGATGCTTTCTCCTTCCGCAGGGCAGTAATTTTTAAATAAATTTACGGTCTGTTTTCCAACCTGCGGAAGTGAGAAAGTTTTGTCTTTTTTTCATATGCACCTGCATCACTCTGGAAGTATCACTCTGCCAGGAACAGGCGGAGACTGCCAGAAAACTCTACCTGGAATACCAGGAGTCCAGGCAAGAGGGTGATTTTGACCGGGCTGAAATTCTCCTTAAGCGTATTCTTGAAGGAGGGTTCCGGCTGCCCGATTACAACATGGCATTGGTTCACAATGCCCTGGGTTTCGTATATTATGAAACAGGTGCACTCGAAAAAGCACTTCGGCAATACCGGACCGCCGAATATTTCAGCAAGGGGACGGATCGCGGATCCATCGATATGAGGATCAGCATCTACAACAACATAGCCCTTTTGCGTAATTCACAGGGGGATTATATCAGTGCCCTTGACCACTATGACAAAGCCCTCCGCCTGCTGGACTCCGTCCGGATATCGGAAAATCGTTATTTTAACCTGCTTTCCATGCTCCAGTTCAACAGGGGCATTGTATACTACCGGCTGGAAAAATGGCCAGAAGCCCTTGAGATCCTGAAGCAGAGCGAGCGGATCAAGGAGGTGTACGGACTCGGATACCTGGGGAGTGTCTATTTCAACCTGGCCCGGGGCTGTCATAAGCTCGGGGAACCGTACCAGGCGGAAAAATATTATCACCGGGCCATTGACCGGTGGATCGCCGAACATGATACCGGATATTACCAGCTGGCCAATATCTATCTCCATTTCGGAGAATTCCTGGCTGACCAGGGTCAGAGTGACCGGGGCTACAGTTACATGCAGAAAGCTCTTCAGAATTATCTGACCAATTACGGCCGGCGCCATCCGCTTACCTCGGGTTGCTATGAAAAGCTGGCCGGATACCATCTTGACCGGTCCGATTACAGGAAGGCCCTTGAATTTGTCCAGCTTGCACTGATCTCTGTGACCGGCAGTTTCAATGACAGGAACATCTTTACGAACCCCTCCCCAGGGCATTCCCTGCATGACCTTACCCTCCTGAAGTGCTTTGCCACCAAGGCCAGGGCACTGGAGGGCCTTGCGCAGATGGAAAGCCCCGGGCACCCGGTCGATAACAGGGAGAAGAAGCTGGAACTCCTGCATGCGGCGCTGGAGACAAACCGGTTATCCATCGAACTGCTTCAGCACCTCCAGGGGTCCTACCCCACCAGGGAGAGCCGCATCTATTTTACATCGGGACAGAAAGAGTTGTTCAGTACGGGAATCAGTCTCAATCTGCAGTTATTTACCCTTACGGGAAATGAATCCTGCAGGGAAGCAGCTTTTCTGGTGGCGGCTGCAGGCAAATCCTTTGAGCTGATGTATGAAATGAAGGAAAAGGAGTTGCTCTACCTGGAAACCCTGCCTGATTCCCTGGCCGGGCGGGTACTGGAACTGAAACAGCAGATGGATCATGTCTCGAACCAGATCCAGCTTGAAAACCAGGAGATGCAGCCCGATTCAGCGAAGCTGGCCCGCTGGAAAGAACAGTTGTTTTTAGCCAGGCTCACCTATGAGCAGCACATGGACCTCCTCCGGCAGGATTATCCCCGGATCGCACAATTTGAGACGGTTGAAAGCGGTTTTTCCATGGGACAGATCCGCCGCCACCTGAGGAAAAAAGAAACGCTGGTGGAGTATTTCCTTTCGGATGCTGACCGATCCGGATCAAGAAAAGCAACACTGTTTGCGGTGACCCGGCAAAATTGCCGTGTTCATCAGAGCACCATTGACAGCAGCTTTTACAGGGACCTGGATGTTGTGCTGAAGAGTCTTCACGGTTTTGATCCGTACGGGGTATCGATCCGGAGTACTGACAGCCTGAAGAGGGCTCTTTTTAACCTCTACCAACAATTGATACAGCCGGTTGAATCCGTCTTCAAAGGGAAAAGTGTGATCATTGTGCCCCATGAAGAACTGGCCTACCTGCCTTTCGATGCATTGATAAACCGGTATGAACCGGAAACCAGTCTTAATTTCACTGCCTGGCCCTGCCTGATCCACAGCTACGATATATCATATCTCTACAACACACAATTAATTGACAGCGAAAGCAATCCCGGGATGCGCCTTCCTCCGCTCATCACCTGGGTACCCGATTACCCCGGTTCGGGAAAGGGCGCTTTGAGGAACCTGATGGGAGCTTCGGAAGAGGTGGAAGAGATACTGAAAATCACAGCGGGCAAAAGAATCCATGGAAATACGGGTAAAACAGATGCGAGACGGATCCTTGAGGAAGAGGCGGTGCTGCACCTGGCCATGCATACCCTGACCGCTGACCCTGCAGGGGGGTCCGCTGCTTTCCTGCTGAAGGATGAAGAGGATTCCATCCAGGACAACCGGTTGCATGATTATGAGATCAATGCCCTGGCCCTCACCTCTCCCATGGTTGTCCTGAGCAGCTGCGAATCGGGGGGCGGCCGGTTAGAGAGGGGGGAAGGGATCATGAGCCTTTCCAGGAGCTTTCTCCTGGCAGGGGCAGAATCGGTGGTGCATACACTCTGGCCTGTGGATGATGCAATGGGACCCCGTTTGATGGTGGAATTCTACCGGGAACTGAAACGGGGCCACTCAAAAAGCAAATCCCTCTCCAGGGCTAAGAAAACTTTCCTGGCCAGCACGCCCCCGACCTATGCCCATCCATACTACTGGGCTGCTTACCAGGTTACCGGCAATCCATCCTCCCTTGTCTGGAACTGGAAGCATATAATGATATTCGGGGGAATTCTTCTTTTTTCCCTGGCATGCTATTTCTTTATCCGCCGGAGCTTCCTCCGCAGATCCTGAGCCTGCTCACTGTACAGCCCCTCATATTCATCCAGCCCTGCAAGCAGATCCCCGGCTTTTTCAAGCGCACCTGTTTTCAGGCAACAGAGACTCAGGTACCAGGTTGCCTCCGGAATATAACGGACATTATTCTCCAGGAGTTCTTCAAGAAAGTGCACTGCGGTGTCATACTCCCCCAGTCCCATGTAAGTGAGTCCGCTGAACAACCGGACTTCAGCCAGGGGTGCATGAATGGAATAGAGGTGTGAGAAGATGCGATTCGATTTATCATATGCGCCCTGATTGTAAAGTTTGATGCCTTCCGCCATGTTCAGATAGAGGTCGGTCATATCACCGCGCCGGGTATAACCGGAAGCGTCCAGCGGCTCATAATAGGTTTGGAACAACCTGTCTGCACTTGTAAATGAAGGTGACAGACCGATAATGACCAGGATGATGGCAGCTGCTGCGGCAACAGCGGCAGGGAGATACTTCCTGGGACCCGATAGCTCCAGGCCGCCTCCGGTCGGCGCAGAAGCGGTCCCCGCACGTGGATCATTCCCGTGAGCAATTTCGGCCAACCGTTCTGCCTCCGCCAGGGAAGGATCTGACCGCATCTCCTCCAGTTCAATTTTGGCCTTCAGGTATTTCTTCACCTTGTTGCTCATACGATACGATTCCGCAAGGTCAGGATTTTCGGACATTTCCCTTTTTATCGCCTCACTTTCCTCAGGCCCCAGATCATTATAAATATAATCTGCCAGCCGTTTATGTCTGTTTGCGTTGCTTTTCATGAAAACAGATTGGATGTTCCTTCAGCCAGAATGGCCTCGGTTTCCTTAATTTTAATAAAATCCGGATGGTTTTCGATCAAACCCATCAGGTAACTGTGACACAGACTTTTCCTCTTTCTTACATAATTATAAGAATATCCGAGCATCCGGGCAATCTCCCCGGGTGGGATTTCCTTCAGGTACCCTTCCAGGATCTTCTTGCAGGATTCATCCAGCGTCCTGAAACTCTCCCAGAAAATATTCCTGTACAATTCTTCATCCGTATCCTCTGTAAAATCAGGGGGAGGTTCGGGTTCTTCCCGGCGCAGATGATAGTTCCTTGCGGCAGTCTTTTTCTCCAGCTGCTGTTTCCACTTTTTGTTGCAAAGGGCATAGACCAGGGTACCCAGCCTGCAGGTAAGCTTGAAATCATCCCGTTCCACCAGCCGTATCAGTGCGATGATCCCTTCATGGAAAATATCCCTGGCATCTTCCTTCGATCCCCCTGACTCCATGACCATGAGCCGGATCCCGTCCTGGAATTTAACCTGAAGGTATTTGAATGCTGTATCATCCCGGTTCCTGATACCCCTGATGAGAATGTCGTCGTTTAAATGATTCATACATCTGAATGATGCGGATTGATTCTTACCAGTGTAAAGATAAAAAA
>DSDZ01000461.1 GCA_011048475.1 Bacteroides sp.
ATCATCAGCAGCTATATGGGGTATTACTCGGACCGGGGGACGGAAGGGGTGGGACGTGCCGCCAACTCGGCGGTGGTGGTCTCCTCCCTGGCCGTCTTCCTGCTGGACCTGATCGCGGTGCAGATCACCGATCTCATTCTGTAAGGCCATGGATAAGGAGCGAATTCTACATATCAGCGGACTGTCCAAATCATTCGGGGACCAGCAGGTGATCGACAGGGTCGGATTTTCACTGTACAGAGGCGAAAACCTGGTGCTCCTGGGCAGGTCGGGCACCGGTAAGTCTGTGATCGTGAAATGCATCGTGGGACTGATGGAGCCGGATGCGGGGGAGATCAATGTGTTCGGGACGGATGTGGTCAGCTGTTCGGAAAAGGAGCTGAACCGGATCCGGACCCGGATCGGTTTCCTTTTCCAGGAAGGGGCGCTCTACGATTCCATGAACATCGGTGAGAACCTCCTGTTCCCCGCGCGGCGGAACAGCAGGCTGCGGAAGCTGGGTGAAAAGGAGCTGCAGGAGCTGGTGTTGCGGAACCTGGAGAGCGTCGGGCTGTCCGATGCGGTGGACAAAATGCCGGGGGAGCTCTCCGGAGGGATGAAGAAAAGGGCCGGTCTGGCACGAACGCTGATGCTGTCGCCCGAGATGATCATTTATGACGAACCCACCACGGGGCTGGACCCCTTTACCAGTGAAGCCATCAACGAGCTGATCCTGAAGGTCCGCCGGGAGTACAAAACCTCCTCCATCATCATCACCCACGATATCAGGTGTGCGGAGGCAACGGGCGACCGGCTGCTGTTGTTGCATGGCGGCAGGATCGTGGCAGAGGGGGACATCCGTGCATTGCGGGACCACCCGGACCCGGAAGTGAGGAATTACTTTAAATAATCAAGCAGCCATGAAAAGCAACCAACGCAGAAGCCTGATCGTGGGAGTGTTCATCACCCTGGCACTGTTCATTTTCATCGCGGGCATCTACCTCGTCGGCAGGAAAGAAAATATCTTCGGTTCCACCATTGAGGTAAATGCCATATTCAATGATGTGAAGGGAGTGCAGGAGGGCGACAGGGTGAGGCTTTCGGGGATCGACATCGGAACCGTGAAAGGTATCGGTTTTCTGGATGACAACAGGGTGAATATCCGCATGAGCCTGAATACGGACAGGGCGGTCCATGTGAAGAAAGATTCAAGGGCGACCATCGGGAATGAGGGACTCATGGGTGCCAAGGTGGTTACGATCCTGCCGGGAAGCATCCAGGCCGAACCGGTTGCCGAACTGGATACCCTGCAGACCATGGAGCAGGTGGATGTGGATGACATTCTCCGGGAGGTGAAGACCTCCAGCGAGAACATTGCCGTGGTCACCGGCGAACTGATCTCCATCACGCAGAAGATCAACCGGGGGGACGGGGTATTCGGGAAGATCTTCACCGATACCACGCTGACTTCCAACCTGGATGATGCCAGTGAATACATTGCACGGATCACGGAAAACATCAACGGGATCTCCGAGAAAGTGAGCCGCGGACAGGGGATCGTGGGGAGGCTGTTCACCGATACCCTCCTCACCGGTCAGCTCGACTCGGCCGGGAGGAACATCGGCCAGATCGCCGCGAACATCTCTGAGATCACCGACAAGGTCAACCAGGGCGAAGGGATCTTCGGGCGTTTGTTCACGGACACCACCCTGACCAACAAGCTGTACCGGACCAGCCAGCACCTGGAATACACCACCCTCAACCTGATGGACCTCACCGAGAAGCTGAACAGCGATTCCAGCGCCCTGAGCCTGTTCATCAGCGACACCGCATTTGCCGATTCCGTGCAGATCCTCCTGCATAAGATCAACCGGGGCATCGAAGAGGCCACGGAGGCTTCCCGGGCGATCCGGCGGAGCGGCCTGATCCGGCTGTTCTCAAAGGACCGGGAGCAGGAGACGGACGGGGATTGAATTTTTTTAGGTATTTTTACAGCCTGTTTTCATTCCGGTCCGCATGCCGGACGCGCCGGGAGATCAACACATGAAGGGAGGGCAAATGCAGAATAAAAAACAAAGGCCGCTGATCCTGGTGACCAATGATGACGGGATCGACGCAAAAGGGTTCCGTGAACTGATCGGGATTGCCAGGGAGTTCGGGGAGGTGGCGGCCATCTCCTCCCAGATCCCCATGTCGGGTATGTCGCATGCGATCACCATCAAGGTCCCCATCCGGGTACGGACAGTCCTGGATGAGGAAGGATTCAGGTTGTACCAGACCACCGGAACACCGGTGGACGGGGTCAAACTCTCTTTCCACACCCTGCTGGGAAGGCGGCCGGATCTGCTGCTCAGCGGGATCAACCACGGATCCAACTCATCCGCCAGCATCCTTTATTCGGGGACCATGGGAGCCGTGATGGAAGGAGCCGTCAACCACATCCCCTCCATCGGTTTCTCCCTGCTGGATTACAGGCCCGATGCAGATTTTGGTGCCTCGGCAGGAGTGGCCAGGGAAGTGATCCGGCTGGTGCTTGAGAAAGGGCTTCCAGACGGGATCTGCCTGAACGTGAACATCCCTTCGCTCCCCGCCTCCGAAATCAGGGGGATCCGGTTCTGCAAACAGGCCAACGGATACTGGAGAGAGGAATTCGAAAAGCGGACCGATCCCAACGGCCACAGCTACTACTGGCTCACCGGATTCTTTCATAACCGGGAACCGAAAGGAGGAGGAATCGGCACGGATGAATGGGCCCTGGCCAATCATTATGTTTCGGTGGTACCCATCCAGACCGACATGACCGCCCATGCTTTCCTGGAAGTAATGAAGGAATGGGAAACATCAGGGATCAAGCATGGCGCCTGAAAAGCGATTCGATACGATCCTCTCGGGGCTGGTTTCCGGGCTCATCCTTCCAGCCGTTACGCTGGTCATCATCTGGCTGATCAGGTATGAAGGAGGATTCTTCCGGTTCCTGGGAGTTTTCCAGCAGATGGGCATGCTGTCCAAGATCCTCAGCCTGTCCGTGATCCCCAACCTCCTGCTATTCTTTCTCTTTCTCTGGACAAACCGCCCTTATTCCGCAAGAGGCGTTATCTTTGCCACACTGATCATGGCTTTTGTCATGCTGGTGCTCAAATTTGCATAGCTGCCATGAGATATTTCATCATCGCAGGGGAAGCTTCCGGCGATCTCCACGCTTCCAACCTGATGAAGGCGCTGAAGCATCTTGATCCGGAGGCGGCATTCAGGTTCATGGGGGGAGACCTCATGGATGCGGTCTCAGGCGGGATTGTAATGCATTACAGGGAGACCAGCTACATGCTCCTGGATGTGGTGTTCCACCTGGGAAAGATCCTGCGGAACATGCGGAAGCTAAAAGCCGAAATGAGGGCATACGGTCCCCACGCGGTGATCCTGGTGGACTATCCCGGGTTCAACCTGCGGATGGCCAGGGCGGCCAGGAGGATGGGGCTGAAGGTGTTCTATTACATTTCCCCCAAGGTCTGGGCCTGGAAACAGCGAAGGGTGAAGTTGATCAAGAAATACATCCACCGGATGTTCGTCATCTTCCCGTTCGAAGAAGCGTTCTTCCAGAAATTTGGCCTCCGGGTGGAGTATTTCGGGAATCCGCTGGTGGATGCGGTCGCTGCGTTCAGGGAGCAATTCCCGGGACCTGAAGCGTGGAAAAAGTCACACGGGCTGGAGGAAGGAGCGGTGGTGGCATTGCTTGCCGGTTCCAGGAAAAAAGAGATCGAAGCCATGCTTCCGGTGATGGTCCGCGTGGCCGGGAACCATCCCGGGTACAGGTACGTACTGGCCGGGGCCCCTTCCATTGATCCCGCTTTCTACGAACCCTTTATCCGCGATTCGCAGGTGGAGCTGGTGCAGGGCGAGACCTACCCGCTGCTGGCCTCGGCCTGTGCAGCGATGGTTACCTCGGGCACGGCCACCCTGGAAGCGGCGCTGTTCGACGTGCCCCAGGTGGTCCTTTATAAGACCGGTTCCCTGGCCTATGCGCTTGCAAAACGAATGATAAAAGTTAATTTTATCAGCCTTGTGAACCTGATCTACGGAGAGGGGCTGGTGCAGGAGGTGATCCAGAAGGACCTGTGCCGGCGGGCGGACAAAGAGCTGTCGCGGCTGCTGGAAGATGAAGGATACAGGAAGGCGATGCGCGGGGGCTATCGGGAGATCCGCCGCAGCATCGGGAAGGAAGGGGTTTCGGAGAGGATCTCCGCACGGATGGTGGAACTCATACACGGAAATGTGAAATGAGAAAAGAAGCATGAAGATGAGACGGATTTATTTTCTGGTGATCCTGGGGTGCGCACTGACGGGAGCGTGGGCGCAGAATGTGCATGTGGGCATCTTCCAGGACCAGCTGGTAACCGCCTCGGTGGTGTATTGCTCATCGGGAAATTACCACCTGGTTGCCGGGGATGAGATCCTTGCCAGGTTCGGACAGGGGGATGTCTTGTACCTCACACTGGACCGGGAGATGGTGAAGGTACTGGATGCGGACCGGGATTTCGGCTTCTTTTCAGAAGTGGAGTTGCGGGGCACGACACCTGACTGCGTCTTCCGGATCCGGCCAATCCAGCCCGAGCTGGAATCAAGGATGTACGACGACGACCTGTTGGTGACCGCCCACGACCGTTACATGACACTGGTCAACCGGGTGGACATGGATAAATACCTGGCGGGGGTGGTCGAAGCCGAGGCCGGATACAATGCGGAAAAGGAATTTTACAAGGCACAGGCGATCCTCTGCCGCACCTTTGCGCTGAAGAACCTGGACCGCCACCTCTCCGAAGGCTTTTCCCTGTGCGACGGGACCCACTGCCAGGCATACAGGGGAAGGAGCATGCAGCATCCCGGGATCCTGACGGCCATCATGGAAACCACGGGAATGGTGCTGGCCGATTACCACTACAAACTGATCACGGCCGCATATCATTCAAACAGCGGTGGCCAGACCCAGCGGGCTTCGGAGGTTTGGCTGTCGGATGCCGACTACCTCCAGTCCGTGGTGGATCCTTACTCGCTCCACCAGCCCCATGCCAAGTGGCGGGACACCATCTCGTTCAATGACTGGAAGCAGTATCTCCTGAAGAACGGGATGCGGAGCGTCAACCGGATCCCAGAAGAGATCATCTACGTGGAGCAGATGCGGCGCAAGAAATATTTCGTGCTGGACAAAGACTCAATCAGGATGGCCAAGATCAGGGAGGACTGGGGGTTCCCGTCCGCGTTTTTCGACATGTTTCCCGACGGGGATTCGGTACTGGTGTGGGGGAAGGGATACGGCCACGGGATTGGCATGAGCCAGGAGGGAGCCATGAAAATGGCCGGGGACGGATTCTTGTTCAGGGACATCCTGCAGTTTTATTTTCACGAGGTCAGGCTGATGGATTACAGGGACCTGCCTGCCTCCAGCATCCCCCATGTGGAATTCTGATGGCCGTTTTTTGAACCGGATATGTGGACACTGTTTAAAAAAGAGATCAGCGGATTTTTCAGCAGCCTGACCGGTTACGTGGTGATCGTGGTCTTTTTGCTGCTGAACAGCCTGTTCATGTGGGTCGTCCCGGGACAGTTCAATGTGATCGAGAACGGGTATGCCACCCTGGATTCCCTGTTTGCCCTGGCCCCCTGGGTCTTCCTTTTCCTGGTCCCCGCCATCACCATGCGCATGATCGCGGAGGAGAAAAGATCGGGTACCCTGGAACTGCTGTATACCAGGCCGGTAACAGAGATGCAGATCATCCTGGCCAAGTTCCTGGCCTCCTGGGCGCTGGTCCTCCTCTCGCTGATCCCCACCCTCCTCTACTTCTGGTCCGTCTCCCGGCTGGGGAGTCCCCCGGGAAACATCGATAC
>DSDZ01000086.1 GCA_011048475.1 Bacteroides sp.
ATGTGCAGGGGAACAGGAGTCCGGCCACGGTGTACATGAACCATCCCGAATATGGTCCCATCCCCCTGGCGCCCGACAGGTCAGTACCCTATTTCGGGCCGGGCTACAAACTCGACTTCCCGGAAACGGACGGGAATTGTGCTGCCTGTCACGCACCCCTGGCCGCCATCGACAATCCCTATGGCACGAACCCCCTTGAGCTGGCAGGAACGCAACTCGAGGGGATCTCCTGTGATTTCTGCCACAAGATCCTGGATGTACGGTTCGGCCCGGGATCCCCCGGGCCCGGTCAGAATATGCCCGGGGTCCTTTCTTACCGGTTCGCCAGGCCGCCCGAGGGGCATCAGCTGTTCACAGGCCCTTTTGTTGATGTGGCACCGGGCGAAGATACCTGGTCACCCCTGCAAAAAGAAAGCAGGTACTGTGCCCCGTGCCATGTCGGGGATTTCTGGGGCGTACGTATCTACAATTCATACGGGGAATGGCTGGAGAGCCCGTACAGTGCAGGTTCCACCGGGAAGACCTGTCAGGACTGCCATATGCCGGCTGGTTCGGCAGACCGCTTTGCCACCGCTGAAGCGGGCGGGTGCATCAGGGACCCGTCAGGGATCGGTACTCACCGGATGCTGGGGATCAGGAACGAAACCTTCATGCAGAGCGCAGTTTCCATGATTGCCGGTGCTGCATTGGAGGATGGCCGGATCAATGTGCATGTGGAGATCACCAACGACAATACCGGTCACCACATCCCCACCGATTCACCCCTGCGGCACATGATCCTGGTGATCCGTGCTGAAGACAGCCGGGGAGATACCCTGCAGAGGATCAGCGGGCCTGTATTGCCAGGCTGGTGCGGGGAAGGCGATCAGGATGAAGGGTACTACGCGGGTCTTCCCGGGATTGTGTATGCCCGGATACTCAGGGAGCACTGGACCGAGAAGGAACCCACCGCAGCCTACTGGATGCAGACCATGGAGGTCAGTGATAACCGTATCAGGGCCTTTGAAACTGCCACGGCTGACTTTTCCTTTGCTCCACCATCAGGTGGAAGTGCCCGGATCAGGGTTGACCTGATCTTCCGGAGAGCATTCATCGAGCTTGCCGATCAGAAGGGTTGGGACCATGAGGACATCCTTCTTGCTGGCAGGTTCATTGAGATTTGAACCAAATATACTGCTCATGAAACCATCAGCCGTTCTCTCATCCGCCTGCCTGGTGTTTATGATCTGCCTGCCGGCAAAGGTGCATCCCCAGGATACGGTCCGGTGGGTCCGGACCGGGGGTCCCCCCGGGGGACTGGGATATGACATCCGGTATAATCCGGACCTGCCCCATCTCTGGTTCGTTACGGATGCCAACGGAGGGGTGCACCGGAGCGAGGACAACGGCTACCACTGGGAACCTGCCAACCAGGGGATCGCCACCTTTTCCGGGTTCACCAACGACAACATTCCCGCATTCTGCCTGACGGTGAACCCGCATAATCCGGCCCATATCTGGGCAGGGACCCAGAACTCGGGACACCTCTACAAATCGGTGGACCTGGGGCTGACCTGGACGGAGAGCGACGAGGGGATTTCCGTGGAACATGATGCCCTCTCCTTCCGGGGCATCACCTTCGACCCGGCATCTCCTGATATCATGTACGCCATGGGAGAGATCACTTCCGAAGCGCTCGGCGGACCCTATGTCTGGGGGAACGGAACGGGGGGTGTCATTTACAAATCGACCAACGGCGGACAGAACTGGTTCAAGATCTGGGACGGCGGCATCCCGTCGAGCCTGGCGCGCTACATGTGGATCGATCCCCGGAACACGAATGTGCTGTATGTCTCCACGGGAATATTTGACCGGGGCGCTGTCGGAGAGGGAGACCTCCTGACCGATCCCTTCGGAGGCATCGGGATACTGAAGTCGGTGGACGGGGGCGAGACCTGGGAAGTGCAGGATGAAAACAACGGGCTGCGGTGCCTGTATCTGGGCAGCCTTTATATGCACCCCCTGAATCCGGACACACTGCTCACCTGCGCTGGTCACGTGCTGGAAAACGGGAGGGGCGTGTTGTACCTCGAAAATCTGGTCATGTCCGGAGGTACCTCACCCTTCGGGATCTACAGGACCGTCAACGGGGGAAACGAATGGACACAGGTCTATGAACCGGGTAAGAACATCGGTGAAATATTTTCATCGGTGGAATACAGCACGTTTGACCCGGATATCGCCTATGCCGCAAGCGGGATGGGTGTATACCGGAGTGAAGATGCCGGGGGAACATGGAACCGGGTCAGCAGCGGCTCCGTCAACTGGGGTCCTCCGGGCGTGGATCCGGGATACCCCATCGACATTCAGTGCGACCCCCGGGATCCTGACCGGTTGTTCATCAACAATTACGGGGGAGGGAATTTTCTCAGTGAGGACGGGGGGATGACCTGGACAAATGCCAGCGACGGTTATACGGGGGCCGAGCTCAGGAAGGTGGAGGTATCCCCGCCCGATCCCGCTCTCGCCTATGCAACCGGGCGGAGCGGAATCTGGAAAAGCGAAGATGCCGGGACCACCTGGTATGGGATCCATTTTCCTGCCGACACGGCGAACTTCCTGGGCGACTATGCGTCCGTTTTGCCGGACCGGCTGGACAGGGACCATCTGCTGGCGGGTACTACCGGGGGGCACTTGATTGAATCGTTTGACGGTGGATTTACATGGTCTGTCCGCTGGCCGGGTTTTGATGAACTCGGAGAGCTCATTTCCGGCGGCGGGGAGATTTCGGATATTGCAGTTGCACCTTCCAATAAGGAAATCCTTTACGCAGGTATCTCGGTCACCGGGTGCAGCCTGAACAACGAGGGGTGTCAGACAGGAAAAGGTGTGGTCTTTTCCAGGAACGGCGGTGCCACCTGGGTCCCTTCAGACGATCCTGCTATCAGCGGGCTGGCGGTGGTTACGCTGGCCGTGGATCCGGAATATGCGAACAGGGTATATGCGGGGACCGGGGCCGGTCTGTTCATTTCCACGGACGGCGGGTCGGGCTGGGAAATAGCGCCCGGACTCCCGGAATCGGGCATCATCAGGGCCATTGCATTCAACCCGCAGAATCGGCACACGCTGTTTGTGGCCATCGATCAGTTCGGACTCTATTATTCGGAGGATGGAGGAGTTACCTGGAATGCTTCCGTGGCAGGGCTGGAGCCAAATTCTTCCATCAGGGAGATCCTGTTCGATCCGGGAGATACAGCCACCATGTATGTATGCGACCTGCTCAGCGGTATTTACCGTTCAGAAGACCGGGGAGGCACCTGGCTGAAGATCAACAGGGGCCTGCTGAACCGTGCCGTTACATCACTTTCTCTCACCATGGACGGGCAACACCTGTATGCCTCGACCACAGGGGCCGGGGTCTTTCGCTGCGATCTGAACGGAGAGGTGCCGGTCTCCCCGGGAACCGGGGTTCGGTACGGCGTTCCTGCAGGGGAACCGGACTTCCTGGTCTATCCCAATCCGGCGGAGGATTTCATCCATATCTCCGGGGCCGGGGAGGCTGAAAGGATCGAACTGTTCAATGCACTGGGAATGCTCCTTCATTCAGGAGCCGCAGAAGAGTTGATCCGGCTGCCGGAATCCCCGCCCGGTCTATACTTTCTGGTGATCCATTCTCTTTCGGGGCAGGTGTTCTGCCGCCGTGTGGTCATCCGGTAAGCTGATAGCAGGAGGATCCGTCCGTTGTCCGAAGCGTCCGTCCGCTGACAGGCGCTTCCAATTACTGCCCGACGCGTTCGCGGATGGGTGACAGCCGGATGACACGGTCGGGCTGGTTCACCACAACGTAGATATTCCCTGCAAGATCCAGGCCCACGTCCCTGACCCGGCCGAAGTTCTTCAGGATCACCTCCTCGTGCATCACCCTGTCCTCCGCTACGGTGAGCAGGCGGACATCCTCGTATTTCAGGGCGCCCACCAGCAATTTGTTTTTCCAGGCAGGGAATGCCTCCCCCTGGTAGAACTCGATGCCGCATACGGCGGTGGAGGGTTTCCAGTACATGACCGGCTG
The DNA here is from genome assembly GCA_011048475.1 of Bacteroides sp. Classification (GTDB taxonomy): domain Bacteria; phylum Bacteroidota; class Bacteroidia; order Bacteroidales. Next base: position 4,049 of record DSDZ01000086.1, read on the forward strand.
GGCGTACCCTTCCATGGCGGTATGTTCCGTAATGGCGGTCCCGTTGTAGTTCCGGCCATAGGTGATAACCGGCCAGCCGTAGTTCACCCCTTTCCGGATGATATTGATCTCGTCGCCTCCCAGGGGACCGTGCTCCGCCTCCCATACCTGGTCCGTTTCCGGGTGGACCGAGAGCCCCTGCGGGTTCCGGTTCCCCAGCGTGTACAGCGTGGGAAGCCCTTCCTTCATGAAGGGATTGTCGGCCGGGATGCTCCCGTCGGGCCGGATCCGGTGGATCTTCCCGTTGGGCCTGGCGGGATCCTGTGCCTGGTCCTGTGCGCCGCGGTCGCCGATGCTGAAGTAGAGGTACCCTTTTTTGTCGAATACGATGCGGTTCCCGTAATGGTGGCGGGTGGTCCGGTATGTGTCATGGGGTGCCTGGTAGATCACCTGCTCATCCACCCACTCCATATTGCTGATCCGTCCCCGCACGATCCGGGTCATGGCCGGGGGACGCTCATCGCCGCTCCCCTTTTCGATGGCATGGCTGTAGGAGAGGTAGATCCAGCGGTTCTTTCTGTAATCCGGGTCAATGTTCACATCCAGCAATCCGCCCTGTCCCTCGTGCAGCACCTCCGGGGTCCCCTTCACGGGATCCTCCAGCAGGTCCCCCTTCACCACCATCCTGAGCGTCCCGGGCCGTTCGGTGACCAGCGCCGTGTCTTCGTCCAGGAAGACGATGGCCCAGGGGATCTCCAGGTCGTCCGCCCAAATTTCGGCGGATATGACGTAGTCCATGGTTTCCAGGGTGGGAGAGGGGTCCGGCTTCACCGCCCCGGCCTTTTCCTGTTCCGCGTAGAGGAATTCCACCAGGGCATTGATCTCGTCGCCTGACAGGACATCGTCGTATGAGGGCATCCCCAGGTGCGGGATCCCGAATTCGATGTTGCGCCGCACGTACCCGTAACCATCCCCGAACTGCCAGACCCCATCCAGCAGGCTCTGGGCATTTCCTCCCCGCAGGTCGGTGCCGTGACAGGTGGCGCAGTATTGCACGTAGAGTGCGGCCCCGTCCGGTCCGTTCCCGGATCCCCGGGCCGACAGTCCGCTCCCGCCTGAACCTTCAGGCTGGTTCCGGCAGGAAAGGATCAGCATGGAGACGCCCGACAGGATGACCCCGGCAAGGATGACCGCCGGCATGATCCGGCTACTTCTCTTATTGTACATGGTCATGGTTTTATTCTGTAAGTAAAGAAATTCCGGGATTGGATGCAACATTCAATTACAGCCTGTGAAAAAAGCGAATACTAAAAACCGGATCAAGCCGCCTGTAGCCTTCACCTGAACCCGTAATAATAACACCTGCACCTGCGTCAAGACTGAACCCCGTATCAGAATTAAAATACACATCTCTCCCGATCCGGACCGGGAGAAATAAAATTGACTCTGTGTAGTTTTCCCATGCGATCAGCCAACAATTCAAACCCGCTCTCGCATACCACGGTTTCAGGTCTGAATATTTTGAAGTGGGACCAAAATGATAATAGTAATCACCGCCCAGTGTAGCAACATATTTATAGCTAAAAATAAATAAATTCGGAACGCCCGGCCACCAGCCGATACTTCCCCCGATCTGCGACTGGCCGATCCAATACCTGGCACCGATATGAATTGCATCCGGCATCCCGATCCCGAATAATATGTCTGTTTTATCCTGGCCGGATACCAGTCCCCGGGATAAGATCAGGACAGCATTTATTATAAAGATCC
>DSDZ01000084.1 GCA_011048475.1 Bacteroides sp.
AAAAGACCGCGGCCGATTATCGGGAAGCGAAACTGGAACCACCCGCGGCGCTCCCGCCCGGTGAGCCGGTGATCAAAAGGATCAACGACAGCATGTTCCGGGCCAGGGTACTGGCCGGCCGGAGGGAGGCTGGACCTGGCAGGGGGATGGACCGATACACCGCCTTACTGTATCATGGAAGGGGGCAGGGTGGTGAATATGGCGGTGGAGCTGAACGGACAGATGCCCCTGCAGGTTTTTGCCCGTCCCATTACAGACCACAGGATCGTGCTGCGCTCCATTGATTTGGGGATAAAGAAGGAAATCCGAACCTTTGAGGAACTGCTTGCATATGACCGTCCGGGAGATGGATTTTCCATCCCCATGGCTGCGCTGGTGCTCGCCGGTTTCGGCAACCTTTTTTCCGGAAGGGAGTATCCTGACCTGGCTTCCGCGCTGAAGGAGTTCGGCTGTGGCATTGAGATGTCACTGCTGGCCGCCATACCCAAAGGATCCGGACTGGGCACCAGTTCCAACCTGGCGGCCACGGTCCTGGGGACCCTCAGTGAATTCTGCGGGCTGAACTGGGACAAGCATGCGATCTCCTACCGCACCCTCATCCTGGAGCAGTTGCTCACAACGGGGGGAGGCTGGCAGGACCAGTACGGGGGGGTGTTTGAAGGGATCAAACTGCTGGAGACAGAACCGGGGATCCGGCAGACCCCCGGGATCAAATGGCTGCCGGAGCAGATTTTCTCCAGGAAGGAGACAAGGGAAATGGTTTTGCTTTACTATACCGGGGTGACCCGGGTGGCCAGGGATATTCTGGGTGAGATCGTCAAGGCAATGTTCCTCAATTCAGCGCGTCACCTGGAGATATTCAGTGAAATGAAGCAGCATGCCGGGGAAACATTTGAGGTGCTGCTGGGCAATGATTATGAAGGACTGGCAGAAAAAGTGGCCATCAGCTGGGAATTGAACCAGCGGCTGGATGAGGGGACCAATCCCCCGGTGATCATGAACATGATCGGCCGGGTGGATGATTACCTGCTGGGTTACAAACTGCTTGGAGCCGGAGGGGGCGGGTACCTGCTCATGTTTGCCAAATCGCCCGATGCAGCCCTGAAGGTCCGGAATCAGCTGGAGGCCCATCCGCCCAACAGCCGCGCCCGTTTTGTGGATTTCACCATTTCCCGGACCGGCTTCCAGGTGTCCCGGTCATGACCCAACCATGCTTTCCGCTGAACAATCCGCAATTTTTGGCGCGGTCAGCGGGCGATCACGATCTTTTTCGAGGGCGAACGCACTTCACCTGATTCCAGGTGATACATGTATGTTCCCGGGGAGAGCTGGTGTGTGGGAAGCGCAATTTGTTCCATCGATGCTGTGACCGGGTAACTGATCACCCTGCGGCCGCTGAGATCGAACAGTTCAAGCGAACCGGAATGCATGCCCGGGGGCAGCTGCACGGGGATATGGATCACCGAGGCGGCCGGATTGGGGAACGGGTCGTTCATGAGATAGGACGAGGGATACCAGGTCTCTGATTTCGTGGCGGGTTCCGGAAGCGCATACACCTGGGTCTGCGTCCTGTAAGGGATCACGGAATAATCGTAGATATACACCAGGAATTTCCTGCCTTCATTCTCCGTTTCCAGCACGCTGGAATATCCTGCTCCGGGGATACTGAGCAGCACGTTCCCGTTCTCATTGATGAGCCGGGACTCGTAGGTGTAAAAGTAAGAATCGGTGGTCGGGACATACATGGAATAGGTATAGAACAGCTCCACCAGGTTGTCCCCGTTGAAAAGATTCTCGGAGACAAACTGCACATTGTACAGGTAATATCCCTCCGGGGTGGGCAGCGGAATGGTTTTGTAAAGGCTGTGGTCCATTTTGTAGATGCGGCATTCTTTGCTGACCACATCCATGGTGTAGTATACTTCTCCGGTGTTCTCCATCCGGCATATATTGGCGGAAACGGTATAGATATGCTCAAGGACCGGCTGTCCCTGGAGCAGCAGCGGGAACACCAGGGCTGTGATGATGAGAGATGTTGTCAATCGTTTCATAGGTGGTCTTTTTATTTTATTAATCTGTTGATCAGGTTTATTCCAGCAGATCCAGGCCCTCCAGGGCGGAGGTTCCGCTGGGTGTGTGCAGCAGGGCTTTCTGGAAAAGCACCCTGGCTTCCCGGAAATTGCCCAGCCTGAAATAGGACCAGCCCAGCATGGTGAGGGCATCATAATCAAAAGGGTAGAGATTGACCACCTTCTCAAAATATTTTTTGGCGGTCTCGAAATCCTCCCGGCCATAGTAGATGAGTCCGATCCGGTGCATGGCAATGGAGTTGTTGGGACTGATCTCCAGGATCTTTTCATACTGGGCCATGACCATGGTCCAGTTTCCCATGGCCGCACCCGGGTATACGATCCCGAACCTGGGTTCGATGGCATAGGGCATGATGTTGATGGCCCTGTTATAGTAGGCTACCGCTTCGGTGAAGTTCCCTGCCTGGTAGCTCAACCAGCCCAGCCGAAGGTTGATCTCATACGATTTTTCATCATAGACCGCCTTCAGGCTGTGCACGGCAGCCAGGACTTCTCCGGTAGCTTCCTGGATGTAACTCTGCTGAAAGGCATCCTTGATCTGTTTAAAATCCTGTCCCGCAGCAGCCAGGGTTACCGGGATGAGCAGGCCGGATAATATGATCCGCCTGAACTGTGTTAAAATTTCCATGATATTCCTCCGTATATTGAAAATGTCTGATATGTGATTGCATGACCGGGATCTGCCAGGACCGGGTCGAATGGCATGAACCAGCTCCGGTAGGCTGACCATAATCCGCCCAAATAGAGCATGGATCCTTTTTTTGAAACGGGCACAGACACGGACAGCCTGGCCTTTTTCCCCGGCATTTCCCCGTAACTGTTATAGATGATGGCCCCGAAATTTTCCGTATAGTTCTCCATCTCTCCCGCGGAAGCACCCAGTTCGATCCAGGCCTTTTCAGCCATGGAGAAGCCGATCAGGATCTCCGGAATGAGCCTGAGCACTCCCTCCCCGGTTCCGGTCTCATAAAGGGAATTGGCGAAACCGCCTGCATACAGGTTCAGATTCCCCAGGGGGTACCAGGTGAGCCCGATCCTGTTCTGTAACTGTTTTGTATGGTTCAGGTCCGAATAATAACCGCCCAGGTGCAGGTCCACCGGTCCGATCCGCTGCACCAGTGCCAGGCCGGTGAGAAAGAAATGATCAGGCTCCGTGAAATCCAGGGTCATGCCGCTTCCTCCCTGGTATCCGGTACCTGAATCCACGAACACCTGGTAGCGAAGGCGGACCAGGTGGAATACAGGGATAAACTGCAATCCGGAGGCAGTGGTAAAGCGGGGTGAGAAATAATACTGGTGCTGCCTGACCTGCTGACCGGTCGTGTAATACCGGTTGATGCCGTCGAAATAGTAATAGAGGTTGTTTTTCGCCAGGCCGGTGTATGCATGGTCCAGGGAGATTCCCGGGGCGATGGCATTGGAAAGGGACAATGAAACGTTTGAGAATCCCGTGGTGATGTACTGGACTCCCGGTGCCGCTGGAGAAATATGATCCAGCGGATTGTTCACGATATCCCTGTTCAGGCCCTGGCAGTAAAGGTATTCCAACCCGGCCCTGTCGAAAAATGCGGGTCCGGGAGACGGAAGCTTCAGCGCCAGGTCGCCCCTGAACTGTTTCCTGAGAAGAGCTGCCTGGTCCTGCTGTCCCGTGTAAACCCTGCAATAATAAAGGTATTCCAGGGCAGCGGGATCCTGGTGGTTCAGCTGAAGCGCCCTGGTGAAGTGATGGGCTGCCCTCCTGTAATTCTTTTTGCTGTAATAAGCAATCCCCATTCTCATCCTGAGGTAATAATAATCCATACCCTCCCTGATGGCCTCCTTCCCGGTCCGGATCAGTCCGTCCCAGTTCCCCTCCAGATAGTACCGGTAGGTCTCCGTTTCATACTGGCTGAAGGATCCCGGTTCCTGTGCGGAGACCTGTAACAGGATGCCGCCGGATAATATGAGGATGGTGATCAATCGGTACATGTCGCTTCCAGATGAAGTTTTCCGGAGTCCGCCCGGAAGGTCCGGATCCCTTTCTCACTGATGGTCATTGAAAAATCTATCTTTCGTAACAACTTTCCTGATAAATAGTTACAGGCAGTGGACCCGATGCGGATCTCCGAAGGGGACATCTCGTTATCGATCCATTCATAGCGGCACTCAAAAGCGGATCTCAGGAATTTCCAGAAAGGAGCCACAAAATCCTGCAGTGCCAGCAGGGGGTGACTGAAAATCAGGTTGAGGGGATACCGGTCGGAGATGGTCAGGTCCTGGTAGAAGCCCTGCTGCACCTGGAAGGCCGCCAGGAAAAAATAGTAGAGCAATGTATTTTTATCCCCGCTGTAATGGGTAAAATAGATCAGGTTCCCGTCGTTGATGAAATAAGCCATGGCTCCTGAACTTTCGCAGCGGATATAGGGATTGTTATAAGCGTCCGTATTGACTTCCCAGGCGGTCTCTTCCCTATCCGCACTGCCCTTTACTGCGAAGTGGAACCTCCTGCCCGGGATCAGGTGGAATGCATGGTACAAAAGGTCGTTCCTTTCAATATTTGAGACCAGGTCATCCTTCCGGGGATAGGCATAGGATTCCAGGCTGAATGGTTCGCGGGAATGGAGGATGTAGTGACTGATGGGGAATTTCAGGGTGACTGAACCGATCCAGGGAGTTTCCTGAATCTGGAAATGCAGATGGGGGTAGGGAGAACGCCCTGAATTCCCGCATCTTCCGATTTCATCCCCTTCCCGGACCGGATCCCCTTCCCGGACCCTGATGGACCCCTCTTTCAGGTGGCTCAGGGAAGTAAATAGATTTTCATCATGCCTGATGATCACCGTGTTGCCCCAGTTTTCCTTCAGGTTCACCTCCCCCAGAGGATTATCGGGAATATGATCCAGGACGTATTCCACGGTCCCCCCGGCGGGAGCAAGGACCATTTTATCATAGCAGTAATAGTCGGTAAGCTGCTCCCCGCTTCCCTTGTACTGTTTTTGCTCCGTATCGGTGATCACAAAGTCCCACGCATGCCGGAACTCCTCCTTGTGGGTGTATTCCCCGTCATGGGCCTGCGAAACTGTCCAGGTGGCCAGGAAGGGGAGCTTGATGGCCACCTTCCCGCGATCCCGGAAACGGACCACGTCGTTATGGAATGCATAAAGATTTTTTTCGGGCGAATTGTGCTGGATCAGTACCTCCGTGAGCGTGACAGATGGTTCAAGCCTGAATTTCAGGGCATAGAGGAAAAGCAACACCACCAGGTTAAATGGGAGGGAATAGACGGGAAGACTCACCACCGCAAGGATCCTGGACAGACTGATGGTTACCATGGCCACCATGGGGATCAGCAGGACAACCCAGAGGTAGGAGCGTTTGGAAGGAATGATGAAAAAGCCCCCCACCGCAATGGCGGTCAGGATGTAATTGAACCCGATATAGCTGTAACTCACTTCGGATATGTTCGCTCCTATCAGGTCATAGAACAGATAGGCCGTGTAGAAACCTATAATGGACAGGGTGAAGGCGATCCTTGAGAACAGCAGCAATCCGACGGCCAGGAGGATACCGGACAGCAGGTTGAACTGGAACAGGATAGCCGCCAGGGAGATAAAGTAGGTCCTCAGGGACTTTGGCAGCTGCAGCTCATTCCACCATTCATAGATCCGCACCAGCCGGTCGCCTCCGATGGTATAAAGGTCGTTGAACGTATAGATC
>DSDZ01000225.1 GCA_011048475.1 Bacteroides sp.
ATGTCTGGAGGCTGGCCCCGATCACTATCCGTATCCTCAGCTGACCATCCTGTAAAGTACCATGCTTGAATGCATTCTCCACAAAGGGGATGAGCAGCATGGGTGCGATCCGGATCCGTTCATCTATCTCGTTGGAATGGAATTCCACATCCAGTGTTTCCCGGAACCGGATCCGTTCCAGCTCGATGTACTCTTTGATATGCAGAACCTCTTCTTTAAGGCTTACCACGGGTTTATCCACCTGGTAGAGGATATAATCGAGCAGGTTGGACAGCCGGAGGATCACATCCGGTGTACGTGCAGATTTTTTCAGTGCAAGTCCGTAAATTGTATTCAGGGTGTTGAACAGGAAATGGGGATGGATCTGCTTCTTCAGATAAGTCAGCTCCTGTTCTTTCAATTGAAGCTGGGCGGTCAGCATTTTATTCATCAGGTCCCTGTTTTTCTTCTCGATCTCGAAACCCCTGTTCAGGATGCTGATGAAACTTACCAGGATCACCACCATATAAACCAGGATCATGATGAAAAAGAAGTTTTTCACCATAGGAGGGATGAGGGCTGCATCAAATTTCCTATAGAAGATCAGGACCCCGTATATGATCAGGACGATGAGGTATGCGGACGCAGCCAGGGTATAGAAACTGAACAGCAGGAGCCGGCCGTAATCTTTCGTGAAGAGATACCGGGGAATCAAAAAGTATACGGAAAAATAGGTGATCGCCATGGTCAGCGGCAGCAGCAGGCTGGAAAACCAGATCACATACCCCCTGTCCGGGGAATTATAATTGAAGAAATAGAAATACAGGAACCAGATCCCGGTCCAGAATATGAGATGCAAAGGGATTGCGCTGGCAGTCCTTTTCATGGGAACAATATTACAAAATCGGCGCTATCCCGTGGTAATTTGTCGACCAATAACATTTTTTCTCCCTGTTTCTGCCGGATCAGCGGAGTTTTTACTATTTGCAACCCGAATGCCGTCAAATGCCCGGGCAGGGATGTCAGCCGTCGCTTTATCGAAAATCGAATGCGGTTACAGATTAACTTCCCACTGTAAATCCATAAAAAATCTTTGACCATGAAAGACATTATTTCAAAACTGAACGACGGAGGCCCCGTGTTTACCTATACCATTATGTTCCTTCTTCTGGTGATTATCGTTTTGTTTGTGAAGGCGCTTGTCGAGAAAGATTTCAGCAAGAAATCCCGGTCCCTGATCGCATCCCTGGGCTGGTTTGCGCTGGCATGGGGCTACCTGGGACGCACATTCGGACTGATCATGGCATTCGATAAGATCGCCGCCGTCGGTGAGATCACGCCGGAACTCACGGCCGGAGGCCTGAAGATGGCCCTGGTCGGACCACTGTGCGGGCTTACGGCATTCCTGGTGGCCAGGCTCGGGATCCTGATCCTTCAGCTGAAAAGCAAAGAAGAGACATTCGCCTGATCCATGATGAACGGCACTGAACGGCAGTTTCCGGGTTTTTATATATTTGCTGCATGATGATATATTTACTGCATGACCTAATTCTTATGCCATGAAAATCATCTCACTTTCACAGGTGGAAAAAAAGGAGGTCCGGATGGAAGGCGCTCACAAGGCCTGGAAACAGCTCCCCCTGGGCAGCCAGGATGGAGCTCCTGTATATTCCTACAGGGTGTTTACGGTTGAACCCGGAGGCCATACCCCTTACCATCAGCATCCCTATGAACACATGAACTACGTGATCGAGGGCACCGGTGTACTGGTGAATGAGAAAGGGGAGGAGCAGCCCATCAAGGCCGGTGATTTTGCCCTGGTCAATCCCGATGAAAAGCACCAGTACCGCAATAAAGGGGACCAGCCCCTGAAACTGATCTGCGGGGTGCCAAAGGAGTTTGAGTGAGAATAGAGTTTATTTTTAAATGTAGTGTCCGATGGCTGAGACAACAAGTACTACTACCCTGTCTTCATACACTTTATAAATAATCCGGTCTTTTCTGTTTATTCGCCTGGACCAGTACCCTGCCAGATTATATTTAAGTGGTTCAGGATTTCCGGTGCCCTCGTAGGGATTCTCCGTAAGCTCTTTTAAGATTTGCTCTATTTTGAGAATATCCGATCTTTTACCAGATCTGTAGTGATATCGCAATTCCTTAGTCGCCCTAGTCGTGAACTCTACAAGATACTTTCCCATGGCTTGTCAGGGTCCTTTAACGGTATCGTTTGTCTTTTAGCATATTCTTCTTCTCCCTCCCTGACAGCCAGGATTAATTCTTCATTTACGGAAAGGCGATCGGCATCATTCAATGGAACGATCACATAAGCTTTGTCCTTACCACGCTGGATAATTATTTGTTCATTCTTGTCGACCAGGTCAAAATATTTTTTCTGATGGTCCCTGAATTCTCGACTGCTGACTATTACCATGATAAATTCTCGTGTACCAATATGGTACAAATATACAGATTTATAAAATACGAATCCACAAATCAAGTGATGCGCGTTGCCGAAAGAGTTTGAGTGATCGCTATTCAGTATCTGGGGATGAAATTTCTTTCCTAATTGCGTCATTTATGTACTGATTGAGAGATATCCCTTTCATAGAAGCATTATAAGCAGCTTTCTTGTGTAATTCGGGTGACAAACGGATATTCAAATTGCCTTTATATGATTTCTCAATCGGTGAGTTGGTCCTGCGGCAATCCTTTATATGCTCATCCACCATATATTTAAATCCTTTCTCAAGCTCATCAACTGTTGAACCTTCAAAAGTAATCAGGTCATTGACTCCTTCTACCTTTCCATAGAATACCCGGTCCTCGGCCGCGAAATGTACCGAGCCTATGAATCCCTTGTACTTCAATGCATCTTTCATATCAGTTTCTTTATTTTAAGTTCATGGATTATCAAATCAATCTGATATCTCTTCAGGACGTTTCCTGGATGAGGTTTGTGCAACTTAATATTGTGTTTTGCATCCTTGTTTCGAAGGACAACTCTGGATCCGGATCCCTGCGTTTCCTCATATCCAAAGCCTCTTAATAGCCTGATCAACTCTGTATAAGTAAAATCTGTCGGCCTTGAGATAAACTTATGGAGCAGTTTCTCCTGTTTTGTCATTAAAACTTCATTACACCTACAAAAATACGATATCGGATTCAAATATGCAACTAAAAAATAGTTGCAGGAGTAATGTGTTAGCTGCAATTTAACGACCGACGGTCTGCTTGTCATTGTTCTGCAACCCGCACCCAGACAATTCTTCTTTGGTCGCGCATCGTCTGATCTTGGGATTCATTTTGATCAGGAACGAACTCTTCCATGCGATGATCACTCATTTCGCGGATGACATATCCACTTTAAGGTCGGTCACGAGCCGTTTCCCATATACATGCAGAACTGGTTCGCTGAATGCCGGCAAAAAGCATTAACTTGTTCAGAAAACGATTCACCATGTATTCCAAGCAAATATCGCGCAGGAGATTTGTCAGGAATGCCGCACTGGCTGCGGCTGCCACGGGTCTCAGATCAAGAACACTCGCCATGCCCGGGATCCTTACAGGGAAACAGAAAAAGGTGGGGGTGGCACTGGTTGGACTGGGTTACTACAGCACTGACCTGCTTGCACCCGCCCTCCAGGAAACAAAGACCGCATACCTGGCGGGGATTGTCACCGGTACCCCGGCAAAGGAAAAGATATGGATGGAAAAGTACGGGATCCCACGGGAGAATGTCTACAACTATGAGAACTTTGACGAAATGTCCACCAATCCCGACATCGGGATTGTCTACGTAGTACTGCCCAATTCCATGCACAAAGAGTACACGATCCGTGCTGCACGGGCGGGGAAGCATGTGATCTGCGAGAAACCCATGGCCCTGAATGCGCAGGAATGCCGGGAGATGATCACAGCATGCGAGGAGTACGGGGTGACCCTCTCCATCGGCTACCGCATGCAGTTCGAGCCACACACCCAGGAGGTGATGAGGCTGGGTCAGGAAAGGGTGTTCGGGCAGGTCCTTCATATCAGCTGCGGAGCAGGATTCCGGAACGGCGGTTCCGGTCACTGGAAACTGAGGAGAGACATGGGTGGCGGGGCCATGATGGATATGGGGGTATACCCCCTGCAGGCTGCCCGGTATGTGACGGGTGAAGAGCCTGTGATCGTCAATGCCCGGTCCTGCGTTACGCGTCCGGAGATCTTTACAGATGTGGAGGAAGCGATGATGTTTGACCTGCAGTTCCCTTCGGGCTGTACCGCCAGCCTTTCTACGGGATTCCATGCGGAATTCAATTTTCTCAAAGTTTTCGCGGAAGAAGGCTGGTTCGGACTGGATCCGTTTTCCAGCTACCGGGGCATCAAAGGAAAGACCAGCAGGGGCCCCCTGGAATTTCCCCAGATCAATCAACAGGCCGCCCAGATGGATGAGGTGGCGGAATGTATCCTGTCCGGGAAGCCCATGCGGGTTCCGGGTGAGGAAGGATTGAGGGACATGATCGTGGTGGACCGCATCTATTCCTGCGCTGAGAAAGTGAATTGCTGATGATCACCTGCCCGGTTCGTCCTCCTGGCAGCCTGTGGTGAAGATCACCTGGGGACTTCCCACCGTATTGACACAGATCTCACGGTATTCCGGCGGAAACGGAAGCTCCCAGACGCAGACCTCCTGCAGATAGGAATTGTAGCTCAGGTCTATCTCGGTGTAGCAATAGCCCTCGTTGGCCGTATAGTCCCAGTCAGAACCCAGTGCTTTGTTCGCGGAAAGATCCAGGTAGGTCAGCTCATTTAAGCTGCACCAGAGAAAAGTCAGGGAGAGATTCCCGGATACATTCAGGTAGGTGAGCCCGTTCCGGCTGCAATCGACAAAAGTCAGCCCGGGATTGGCTGACAGATCCAGCGAATCCAGGTAGTTTTCCGCGCAATCAAGGGACCGGAGGAGCGGATTCCCCTGCAGGTCCAGGGATTCGATCTCGTTGTTGTAGCAATTCAGTTCCTCCAGGTTGATCATGGCCTCCAAACCATCCAGGCTGGTGATCAACCTTTCGCTCACATCCAGGTAGATAATGGCTTCTGCCTCTGAAAAGCTGATCTGCTTATCGAAATTCCTGTCATATCCTTCTTCAATCAGGGCATTAAGGAACCTGATATCGGGAATGGGTACCGGGTCGTAGGGCCCGGGTTCCCTGTCGCACCCTGCAAGAATCAGGAATGCCAGGACCAGAGTCCATGCCATTGTGATTATATTCTGATGCATACCTGCAAGGTAGTCATTTTTTTATGATGATTAATTCAGTAATAATCATTACATTTAATGGATTTTTCGTGTATCTGGTACAATACCGGATGCAAATCACGGGAAATAGTAATTTATAGTAATTAACCCTAAATGAGAAAGAAATGAAAACATTGGCGAATCTTGTATTGGCGGTATTTATGATCGCGCTTGTTGCCTGCGGGCAGTCCGACAAAAAGAATGACACCTCCGCGGAAGATGTGAAGAGCGAGGCAGAAGAACTGGTTGATGAAACCAAAGACTTTGTGGCAGAAGAATTTGCAGAAATGGAGGAGAACTTCCAGTCATTCAAGGAAGAAACCCAGGGGAAAGTGGACGAATTAAAGGCAAAATCAGAAAATCTGGCCGGGGATGTGAAGGATCAGTACGATAAAGCGCTTTCGGAACTGGAAAAGCAGCGTGAAGCACTTAACGGCAAAATGGAAGAGTTCAAGGAAGCAACCGCTGATAAAAAGGAAGCGCTGGCAAAAGAGATCAAGGAGCTTCAGGAC
>DSDZ01000381.1 GCA_011048475.1 Bacteroides sp.
CTGCAAATAATTTGAATGAATCCCAAATGTAATAATTCTCATTCATTATCCCGGAATCAGGCATTCCGGATCGGGTGATCCTTTTTGAACGCCTTCAGCCGTTCTTCCAGGGCCGGGAACTGGTCCCTTCTCACCTGCGACACACAGGCCCTCAATCCTTCTGTCCGCTTGCTCCCGGTGATCCCCAGTGAAATTGCGCTGATCCCGTAATACAGCAGTTCTTCCACCAGCCGGGGTCCGTCAAAGCCGGGATATGCTATGGTAAAATAAAATCCGTCTGCGATGGGCTCGTCCAGGTCCCGGTCATAGACAATATGAAATCCGTACTTTTTGAACAGGGACTTCATGATCGCTGCCTTCTCGCCGTATTCCCTCACCTCCCTGATGAAATTATAAGTGCCGTTATTTACCGCTTTGAAGATCGCCGCCAGGGCATACTGTGCTGTATGGGATGCTCCGGCGGACAATGAATACAGTGCCCCGTACACCATGGCGTGCCCGAATTTCTCGGAGGTGTAATAGCGTTTCAGATCGGGGTACCTTCTTTCAAACAGTTTGGGGGCGATCACCATCATCCCGATGCGTTGGCCTGCGTAACTGAATGCCTTTGAACTGGAGATCAGCAGCAGGTAGTTTTCCGTGTACTTTGCAACCGTTGGCTGGTAGGGAGGCTTCCCGGGTGTGGAAAGGTCCTTCCTGAAATCCATCCCGAAATAGGCCAGGTCCTCGATCACGGTCACATCGTATTTCATGGAGATCTCGCCGATGGCTTTCAGTTCCGCCTCATTCAGGCAGATCCACGCCGGGTTGTTGGGATTCGAATAGAGCAGGGATGAGTATTTCCCCTTGACAATCTCCTCCTCGATCATGGGCTTTAGCTTATCCCCCCTGATATCGTACATGTCGATGGACCCGTAATCATGTCCCAGCACAAGGCACTGCTGCTTCTGCACCGGGAAGCCCGGGTCCAGGAATAGGGTGCCCGTCCGCTTGTGATCGGACCGGTTCACCACCATGAACGCTGCCATACCCCCCATCAGGGATCCCACGGTGGGAATGCAATGAGCCGGCTCCACATCCACATCCAGAAACAGTTTGACGAATCTTGCTGTCTCCTCCTTGAGGGGTTTGATCCCTTCGATGTTGGGGTATTTGGAGGCCACCCCCTGCCGGAGGGCGATCATTTCCGCCTCGACCCCCACAAAAGTCGGATCCAGTCCGGGCACGCCCATCTCCATCCTGATGAACTCCTTTCCCGTGATTCCTTCGATGTCATTGACAATCTTCACCAGTTCCCTGATGGTGGCCTTCCCCGCAGGATGGATCCCGAATGCATCAATGACCTCATCGACCACTTCTGCTTCAATGGGCGTTGATTTCATAATTCCTGGTTCTATCAGGTGTGAATTTAGGCAAAGGCAAAAAAACCGGGTGTGTCAGATAGCATATCCCGCATGTGTTATACAACGTCTTTGCTGATCCGGATCCTGGCATCGACCACCGTCAGCCGGTCGCCCCGGCCCATGATGGGATTCAGGTCCAGTTCGGCAATCCCGGGGGCATGCACGAGCATGGACGAGAGCCTGGCAATGATCCCGGCGAACAGGTCGGTGTTGATCCCCTCGTGACCCCTGATCCCCCTGAGCAAAGGATACCCTTTTAATGAGCGGATCATTTGTGACGCTTCATCCGGCGAGAGGGGAGCGAGTCCGTAGCTGAGATCCTTCATCACCTCCACATGGATCCCTCCCAGACCGCAGAGAACCACATGTCCGAATCCCTTTTCGTACTTCGCCCCGGCAAACAGTTCCGTCCCTTTCAGCATGGGCTGGAGAAGCACACCTTCATATCCTTCTATTTTCTGCATTTTTCCGAACCAATCCCGCAGCTCCTGCTCATCTGAGATGCCCAGCGCCACACCGCCCACATCCGATTTATGGACCGGACCCACCACCTTCATGGCCAGCGGGTACCCGGTTTCCCGGGCGATTTTGAGCAACGATGCTTCATCGGTTGCCACCGACTCTTTTACTCTCAGAATACCCGTTGCATCCAATATCCGGCCGACCATTTCCGGAGAAAGATATCCCTCCTGCGCATCATCGATCACCCTGCTGACAATGCCGATATCGACCCCGCCGGGAAGGGGCGCTACCTCTGCCGGAGGCGGCGTGTTGCAGATCCTGGTAAGTGCCTTACCGAGCTGTACCTCATCCGGGAAATTCACATGGCCCCGGGAGAGGAACTCCCTGACCTCCTCAGCGGCTGTTGTGATGGAGGGTAGCACAGGGAAGACGGGCTTTTTTCCAGCCTCCATTTTCCGGTGGAGCACATCATAGGCTTCGAAGACAGGCGTCAGTCCCGGCGTCCCGTAAATCACCACCATGGCATCGATCTCACGGAAGGAGTGCTCGCAGGACTCGATGGCAACACCCAGCTGTTCGGCGGTACCGGTGGCCAGGATGTCGATGGGATTGGCGGCAGAAGATCCAGGGTAAAGCCGCGAGAGCAGCGCTTCCGCCTCCGCTCCTTCCAGGTGCGGGACATCCATGCCTCCCTTCACAAGTACGTCCGTAAGCATCACTGCCGGTCCCCCGGCATGGGTGATAATGGCCACATTCTTTCCTTTCAGCGGCGGGTATTGCATCACCGATGCCACGGTGGTCAGTTCTTCCCTCCCGTCGCACCTGACGATCCCGGCCTTTCTGAACAGGGCATCCACAGCCAGATCCGGACTGGCCATGGCCCCCGTGTGGGAAGAGGCAGCCCTGTTTCCGGCATCGGTGGTGCCGGCTTTGATGGCCGCGATCCTGCAGCCTTTCCGGATCAGACTTCCGGCATGGCGGAGGAGCTTTTCCGGATCCCTGATGGTTTCGAAATAAAGCAGTTTCACCCTGGATGAACTGCCCTCGCGGTAGGTTTCATCAAAGTACTGGAGCACATCCTCCACCCCGGTCATGGCGGAATTGCCAACAGAGAATACGTGATTGAATCTCAACCCTTTGTGCAAACCTGATTCCATAATAAAGACCGCTGTGGCCCCGCTTCCGGAGATGAAATCACATCCCCCGGGGTCCAGCACGGGGATGGGCAGGGTGAACACTCCCTGATAAGCCGGGGTGAGCACACCGATGCAGTTGGGCCCGATCAGTGCCGCATCGTACAACCTGCAGATCCTGACGATCTCTTCTTCGATCCTGGCTCCCTCCTGGCTCTCTTCAGAAAATCCTGCAGAAATGATGATAAAGGCGCGTGTATTCCTGGTTTCGGACAGCTCCCTGACCACATCGGGACACGCGGCAGCGGGGATCGCCAGGATGGCCAGATCCACGTCGGGAAGTTCCATCACCTCCCGGCAGGAGGGCACTCCCTGGATGGTTTCTTCCCTGGGATTCAAGGCGTAAAGCTTGCCCTGGAAAGTCCCGTTGCGGATATTGTGAAAAATCTTTCCACCGGGTTTTGAAAGCTGATTGGAGGCCCCGACCACCACGATGCTCTCCGGATCAATGAGCTGTCTGTTGATCATTGCAGATGTATTGATGATCCAAAGTTAAAAAAGCGGTCTGTGCAGGAGGCAGGAAAGGGGGTGTCTTAGAACATGCATGAAAGAAGACAGGCTGCGGTTCTCCCTAAAACCCTCAAAAGATACGCAGCCTGCCTTGCACCCCAACAATTACTTTCAACGATGTTAACCAGAAAAATCCGGATAAGTTGTCCCCGGAACCCGATTTAACATCAGAAAGGGATTTTTTTAACAAAATCGCTCCCGGTACCCTTCCGGGTTCATCCTGCCAACAGGGACTTCACCTTCACGCCAGGGAGCCTGCCCAGTTTGCCGGTCAGCGCCCCGATCCGGTCGGTGTCGCCCTCCACTACCAGGGAAATGACACTGACCGACCTGTCCCTCAACGGGATGCCCTGTCTTCCCAGGATAATGTCCGACTGGGTTGAGATGATGCTGTTAATGTGCGGTATCTGGCTTTCATCGCCTATCAGGATGATCACCGCTCCGATTCTTCGTTCCATGATCAACGTATAATAGTAGCCCGGCTCGTTAGTAGACCAGCTCGCGAACCGCTTCCATTTCTGTCCGGAGATCGGCCGGCTCCCGAAGGGTCATTCCTTTGTAAAAACGGAAGGTGAGGAGGTTTCCGTCTGCCGGGGCACAATCCTGCCGGGTATAGACGCAGATGCTCCCGTCCGGTCTGACCCGCAGCAACCCCTTTCGATGCGTTCTCTTCTGCCCGACAGCAACAGCATATGTTCCTGCCGGGGGGACCAGCTTGGCCGGATCCCTGTACCTGACCTCCGTGCAGAGGTAGCCAGGCAGCGCTGAAGCGTTTTCGGAACGGACCACCTCCGCCTCCATGATAAAATGGTGTTCAAGGTACGCGTTGGCCCGCTGAATGTTTCCTTCCGACAAGGCTTTCCGGATCCGGGTGCTGCTCACCGTCTCATGCTGGATCTCCTGAGCAGGGATCTCCTCCACCAGGAAACCATGGGATTCACTCATTTTAAAAAGCGAGTCAAAATTCCCTGCCCGGTGGTACCCGAAGTAATGGTTGAATCCGACCACAATGGTATGCGCCTTCAGTTTCCCGAGCAGGTAAAGTTCCACAAAATCCTCCGGGCTCGTCCGGGAAAAGGATTTGGTGAATTCGAGGATCACCAGGTGATCCAGTCCCGCTTCGGCAAGCATCCTGCATTTTTCCTCCTGGGTGTAGATCATCTTCAGATCCTTTCCGGCGCCATCGGGATAGAGCACCCGCCTGGGGTGGGGGTGGAAAGTGACCAGGACCGAAGACCCTCCCGCCCTGCCGGCCAGGTCATTCAGCCGTCTGATGATGGTCCGGTGCCCCACATGCACCCCGTCGAATGATCCCACGGTCACCACCGGAGCCGGGATCGAAGGAAGCTGATTCATGGAATGGTGCACCTGCATCATCGATCGGCCATCTTCACGAAATATGCCACCTTTTCCAGGGAGGTGACCATGTCGTATTCCTCAAGATACACATCCGGACCGACCCGGAGGGGTGCGGTGGTAAAATTGAGGATCCCCCTGATGCCCTCCTCCACCAGCTGTTTTGCCACCTCCCTGGCTGCATCAACCGGAACGGTCATGATCGCGATGGAGATATTCTCAGACCTGATGATCTCTCCCAGGCGGTTCATGGGATAACATTTCACGCCCGACATGACCCGGTCGATCTTGTTGGTATCCACATCGAAGGTGGCAATGATGTTCAGCTTTGAACGCTTTCCGACGAAATAGGTTGTAATGGCCTTCCCCAGGTTCCCGACCCCGATGACCGCCACATTCAGCCCTTTTTTGGAATCCAGGGTTTCCTCGATCACTCCGACCAGCTCCTTTACATCGTATCCTTTCCGCTGCATGCTCGTGTAACCGATGAACATGATGTCGCGGCGCACCTGAACGGCCGTATTATGGTGGAGCGCTGCAAGCTCATGGGAATAGATGTGGGTTTTTCCCTCTTCAAGCCACTGCAGCAGTGACCTGCGGTACTCACTGAGTCTTTCAACTGTCCGTTCAGGCAATAACATGGTCCCTACCGTTGGTTTGACATACAATAATATGAAATAAAAGACAGATATCAATCAGAGACCCGGCAGGATGATCCTGAACTCACTGCCTTCATCCGGTTTGCTGTCCACCTCTATTTCACCGCCATATATCTCTGTGAGCTTGCTCACGATGGAAAGGCCCAGTCC
>DSDZ01000382.1 GCA_011048475.1 Bacteroides sp.
AGACACGACCTGACATGGAAATATAACCTGGCCGATAAGCCGCATGAAGTGAAGCTCCGCTGGAAAAATCCGCAGGAGGGTTACCATGTTCAGGTGGACAGGGTCCTGGTCTACGGATCCCGTCCGGTAGACCAGACCCTGCATCGTCCATAAAAATCCCGTCCCATGAACCGAACCCTGTTTCTCACGGCCCTGTTTTGCATACTTTTTCTCGTGCACCCGCTGTTTCTCCTTGCTCAGAATCCCATTGTGCCGCCGGGGATCTATATGGCAGATCCCACCGCACGGGTATGGGATGACGGCAGGCTCTATATCTACGGTTCCGTGGATGAGAGCACAGATTATTATTGCTCCCACCGGTACCATGTGTTGTCCACCTCCGACCTGGTGAACTGGACACTCCATGAAAACAGCTTTTCCTCCATGGGGGAGGATGACCGGGTGCCTTACAGCGACGAATTGCTCTATGCGCCTGACTGTCAGGTAAAGGGCGACACGTTTTATCTGTATTACTGTCAGCCTGACCGGGATCACGCCGAGGGAGTGGCCGTCTCCACCCGTCCGACCGGCCCTTTCGAAAAGGCATCAATCATCGATGTTTCGGAACACAATCAGATCGATCCATGTGTTTTCATAGACGACGACGGACAGGCTTATTATATGTGGGGACAGTTCACGGCAAAAATGGCCAGGCTCAACCCGGATATGCGGACCCTGGACACCACCACCATCCGGGATAGCGTGCTGACCGAGGGAGAACATTTTTTCCACGAGGGGGGCCACATGATCAAGCGGAACGGGATCTATTATTTTCTGTATGCCCACCTGGGAAGGGCAGCCATGCCCACCTGTATCGGGTATGCCACCAGCCGGTCGCCCATGGGACCGTTCACCTACGGGGGGGTGATCGTGGACAACGACCACTGTGACCCGGGGAACTGGAACAATCATGGCTCCATCATGGAGTTCAACGGACAGTGGTATGTGTTCTACCACCGGGCCACCCACAACAGCAAAATGATGAGGAAGGCATGCATGGAACCGATCTTCTTCAATGAGGACGGAAGCATCGATGAGGTGGAAATGACCTCCCAGGGAGCGGGGGGACCGCTGCCGGCCACTTCGGTAATCGATGCCGGGCGGGCCTGTCTGCTGCACGGGAATGTCAGGATCCGTGCATGTGCCGCGGACAACGAGGAGCTGGCCGGGATCCGCGACGGGGACAGGGCTGTCTTCAGGTACGTGGATTTCGGGGACGGGGTGGACAGCGTTTCGGTGCGGGTGAAGCCCGGGAAGCATTCCGGACGGATCGATCTGAAAGCGGGGATGCCCTGGGGGACCTCGGTTGGTTCGGTGGAAGTGCCTGATTCAACCTGCCACGGCGGCTGGGTCACCCTCACCTCCCCAACCCAGGAAGTGCGGGGCGTGAAGGTCCTCTGGCTGGTATTCAGCGGGGAAGGTGATGAACTGTTCTCGGTGGACTGGATTCAGTTCAATGGTACCCTGCAAAGCCGCCCTCCGGCTGGAGCCCCAGGGCCTGCAGGGAATCATTAACCGGGATGAAATGATCGCGAATATGATGAACCAAAAACTATGCCGATGAAGCTGCAAATGATTGTCCTGTTACTTATTTCCCTGTGCCTGGGCCGTGGTGTTCCAATGCCTGCCCAGTTCCTGAAGGTCTCTGACAATCACCGGTACCTGGTCACGGATGAGGGGGCGCCCTTTTTCTGGTTGGGAGACACGGGATGGGAGATGCTTCACAGGCTGGACCGCAAAGAAATGGAACACTATATGCGAAACCGGGCGGGAAAGGGGTTCACCGTCATCCAGACGGTCATCCTGAGCGAGATCAACGGGCTTACGTTTCCAAACTCCGAGGGGAACCTGCCCTTGATGGATTTCGATCCCGAAAGGCCCGATGAGAATTTTTTTGAACTGGTGGATTATGCAGTGGAGAAGGCCGCGGAATTTGGACTGGTACTGGCACTGCTTCCCACCTGGGGCAGCTATTTACTGGACAATTCGCACCCGCTATTGCTGAATGAGGCCGTGTTCAACGATGAAAACGCATTTCATTACGGGAGGTTCCTGGGCGACCGGTACAAAGATGCTCCCAATATCGTATGGGTACTGGGCGGGGACCGGCCGGCAGGCCCCCAGATCGGGATCTGGGATGCCATGGCACGGGGACTGAAAGAGGGAGAGCAGGGTGAAGAAGGAGACCGGAAGACCCACCTCATTACCTACCACCCCAGGGGACAGCAGACCAGTTCCACCTGGCTGCATCACAGCGACTGGCTTGATTTTAATATGGTGCAGACCGGGCACACCGCTCCATCGTTCAATGTGTATGACTGGATCAGCAACGATTACCTCCTGGAGCCGCCCAGACCGGTGGTAAACGGTGAACCTGCCTACGAGGATATCGGCATCTGGTTCAATCCCGCCAATCCCAGACATGATGCGTATGAGATCAGGAAACAGGCCTACTGGTCAGTCTTCGCCGGGGCATTCGGACATACATACGGGAACAACAACATCTGGCAGATGAACAGGGATGACCAGGACAGCCGGATCTGGCCGAACATGACATGGGACCGGGCCCTCGAGCAGCCGGGCAGCGGACAGATGGGGTACCTCCGGCAACTCATGGAATCGCGTCCATTCCTTTCCCGCATCCCTGACCAGGCGATCCTTCTGGATGAGAATCCCTCCTATGCAAGCGACCACATCCGGGTGACCCGCAACGGGACTCCGGACAGGAACGATGCCACCTATATCATGGTATACCTGCCATATTTCAGAAGTTTCAGGGTCAATTCGGGGGTGATCCAGGGCAGCAGATTGAAGGTCTGGTGGTACGATCCGCGCAACGGGCATGCCTTCCCGCAGGGTACCGTTGAAAATACGGGAGAATTCAGCGTCTCAAACTGGCAGGACCTGATCAGGGAGGTCCAGTCCGGTCCCGACTGGGTGGTGGTTATCGATGACGCCTCCATGGATTACGGTCCTCCCGGAAAAGGTTTGAGCCCAACCCCCTGAACCAGTCAGAATTCATGAATCCCGCAACGAGCATCAATTTCTGACCGAAACACACCAAAATTGAAAGCCATGTGTATAAAACTCTTTTCTGTCTCTGTCCTGCTGATGATCATGGGACAGTGTTATCCGCAGCCGGCAGCAAACAGGAACTATTCCCGCGGGGAAGTGCTGCATGATGCCAGGGACGGAGAGGAGTATCAGACGGTATGGATCGGAGATCAGTGCTGGATGGCCGAAAACCTGAATTACGGCACAGCAGGGGAAATACAATGTTACCAGAACAATCCGCAGAACTGTGAAAGCTACGGGGGATTGTACACATGGGAAGAATCACTGGGGGCCTGTCCCTCCGGATGGCACCTGCCATCCAAAACCGAGTGGGAGGAGGTGGCCCGTTTCCTGGGCGTTGAAGAAGCGGGTCAGAAACTGAAAGCTGCTCCGGAGGATCCCCTGCCATGGGACGGGACCAATGAGAGCGGATTCACCGCTCTTCCAGCCGGGGCAGGGAACGGGGAGGGATTTCACAGGATGGGGGACTGGGCCCTGTACTGGTCCGCCACCGAATACAACCCGCAGCGTGCGTGGTTTGCACAGCTGGACGGGTTCTGGTATGAGCAGCCTCCCAGGTACAAAAACCTGTATGTGGGCAACTATTACCTGAAATCAAATCTTTTCTCCGTGCGTTGCGTGAAAGACAATGATCAGGGGGAACAGGTCCCCGGGCACCCCCCCAATATCCTGTGTATCGTCTGTGAAGATATCAGTCCCTTCCTGGGCTGCTACGGCGACCCTGTGGCAAAGACCCCCCGCATTGACCACCTGGCAGCTGAGGGTGTCCGGTTCTCCCGGATGTATTCCGTCTCGGGTGTCTGCGCTCCCAGCAGGAATGCGCTGATCACGGGGATGTATCCCGGCAGTATAGGGGGGAACAACATGAGAACGACCAACAAAAGAAGGGTGGAGAATGTGGCTGACTCCCTTCAGACCGGACCCTATGAATGCACGCCGCCTCCTTATGTCAGGTGCTACACAGAATATTTGCGTGAAGCAGGATATTACTGTACCAACAACAGCAAGGAGGATTACCAGTTTACTGCACCCCGATCGGCCTGGGATGAATCAAGCAGCAGGGCACACTGGAGGAATCGTCCCGGCGGGATGCCGTTTTTCTCGATCTTCAATTTGATGCGCAGCCATGAATCCCAGATCTGGGCCTGGGAACAGGAGCCGTGGATCATTCATCCCGACAGCGTGAAGGTGCCGCCCTATCTCCCCGATACACCGCCGGTCAGGCGCGATATCGCAAGGATGCACAGCAACAATGCCATCATGGACAGGGAGGTGGGAGAGCTCATTGATCAGCTGGAAGCAGACGGGCTTCTTGACAGCACCATCATCATCTTTTACTCGGATCACGGAGGACCCCTGCCGCGCGGGAAACGGGAGATCCTCGAGACAGGCACCCGGGTACCCTTCATCATCCGGTTTCCGGGGAATAAAGATGCCGGGACGGTGGTGGATGATCTCTGCAGCTTCGTGGACATCCCTGCCACCATCCTTTCCCTGGCGGGAATCCGCACACCCGGCACCATGCACGGGCAGGCTTTCCTGGGTGGCCAGAAAGCGGAGCCAAGGGACTATGTTTTCGGGGCCCGGGACAGGATGGATGAGTGGTTTGACTGCAGGAGAGCGGTCAGGGACAAGCGCTTCAGGTATATCAGAAATTACCGGCCGGATCTGGGGGCATACATGGACCTGGATTTCAGACGAAATATGAATACCATGCAGGAGCTTCTTCGCCTGCGGGACGAAGGGAAGCTCAACGGGGAGCAAATGTACTGGTTCAGAGAAGAGAAACAGGAAGAGGAACTCTATGATCTGGAAATGGATCCTTTTGAGCTGAATAACCTGGCTTCAGATCCCGCTTACGGGGAGGAGCTGGAGCGGCTCAGGAATGTGCTGGATGACTGGATCATCCGGATCGATGACAGGGGGGTGAAGTTCCGGACCGAAAAAGAACTGATGCTGGACATGTGGCCAGATGGGAACCAGCCGGTTACCGGAGCACCGGAGTTTCATTTCCGGGACCGCAGGGTGGAAGTGACCTGCGGAACGGAAGGTGCGTCCATGGTATACCAGGTGAATCACCGGGGATTGAATCCCGGCCACTGGTTCCTCTACCATCAACCGGTGTACCTGGAGCCCGGTGATACCCTCACTGCCGTTGCCCACCGCATCGGTTTCAGGGAGAGCATTGAAGCTGAATTTATCTGCCCCCACCTTCGATGAACTGTCTACTTTTCAGTCAGATGCACATAAAAAATGAAATCACATGGCAAGAAATCACCATTTCCTCCTGATCCTGCTGATCCTGACAGCGGGATGGGGCCGGTCCTGCAGCAGCCCGGAAAAGGAATCCGGAAAGCCCAACATCATTTTCATCATGGCCGACGACCTGGGGATCGGGGACCTGGGCTGTTACGGACAGGAGATCATCCGGACCCCCCATATCGATGAACTGGCCTCGCGGGGCATGCTTTTCACCAACCACTATGCGGGGAACACGGTCTGTGCCCCGTCACGCTGCGCCCTCATGACGGGGTATCATATGGGGCATGCCGGGGTGCGCGGCAATCGGCAGGCCGAGCCTTCAGGTCAGTGGCCCATTTCAGACAGCACCCTCAC
>DSDZ01000380.1 GCA_011048475.1 Bacteroides sp.
ATACCGTATACTGCGAAAGGCCGCTGTGAACGGTCCCGCTCAGAGGGTTCCCGACTGCAGGCTGATTGCGGCGCAGATGTAAACGCCCGCGGTTTCCGTCCTCAGCCTTGCCCCTCCCAGGTGGAAGGGGGTGTACCCGGCATCCAGGGCTGCCCTGACCTCTTCCACGGTAAAATCCCCCTCGGGCCCCACCAGCAGGGTATAGCTCCGGTCGAACGCCAGCCGGGTGATGTGAACCTGTTCCGGGTTGCGACCCGGTTCACCGGCGTCAGCCCGGTCCGGAGAAATGCAATGGGCTATGCCCAGGGTCCCCCGGTGGTTCGCTCCGATGAATTCAGTCAGGGTCACAGGCGCATGGAGCACCGGTTTAAAGGCCCTCAGGGATTGCTTCATGGCGGCGATCAGGATCTTTTCCAGCCTGGCGGTATTGAGCCTGGTTTTTTCCGTGCGGTGACAGATCAGCGGAGTGATCTCCGTAATCCCGATCTCCGTAGCCTTTTCCAGGAACCATTCAAACCGGTCCGCACTTTTCGTGGGCGATATGGCGATGTGCAGGACATACGGAAGGGGATCGGGACCGGACAGCCGGGTGAGGATCTTCAGTTTGCAGCGGGCCGGATCGTCATCTTCAATCTCCGCCTCAAACCATCCTCCCTTCCCGTCCACCAGCTGCACCCTCTCCCCTGCTTTCATCCGGAGCACACGGACCATGTGCCTGGATTCCTGCGGATCCAGTTCCAGGGTATCTCCCCGGGTATCGGGACTGTAAAACAGGTTCATGCGTTGCTTTGAACCTAAAATTAGTAAATTAACCGGCCCAAACGCAGTCTCATGTTCAGAATCGGACTTCTTTCCGACACCCACGGATTCTGGGATCCTGAAATTGCCACCCACTTCAGCCGGTGTGACGAGATCTGGCATGCGGGCGACATTGGAGATCCGGAAGTGGCTGACCGGCTGGAGCGGATCGCACCCCTGGTAGCCGTTCACGGCAACATTGACGGGATCGCCATTCGCAGTCGCTTTCCCGGGCACCAGCGCCTCACCAGGGAGGGACTGGACATCTGGATGACCCATATCGGGGGATATCCGGGCCACTACGCACCGGAGGTCAGGCCGGCGATTTTCCATCATCCGCCCGGACTGTTCATCTCCGGACATTCCCATATCCTGAAGATCATGCCGGATAAAAAATACGGATTCCTGCACATGAATCCGGGAGCTGCCGGAAAAAGCGGAATGCACCTGGTCCGGACACTGGTCCGGTTCGAGGTGTCACGGGGAAAAGTATCGAATGCGGATGTGATCGAACTGGGTCCCCGCTCTTCCGCCTGACAGCGATCTTCCTCCTAATCCGCCTCCTCGTATTCGAGGAACCGCTCCATAAAGAGCTCCAGCCTCCTGGCCGCAGCAAGACTGTACACATACTGGGGCTGGCCCAGACCGGCCCTCACCCTCCGCTCGGATGCCCGCAAATCGAACACAATATTGTTGAACTGCCTGTTTGAGGACAGGACCTGCAATCCCCCGGGCGAATAGGCGATGTAGTACCAGGTGTTCCGGTCGACCATGAGGTAGATGTCGAAAATATCCCCTGACCCTTTCTCTGCAAGTTCCACGTAGGCATCCACTTTCTTATTGACCTGAATGTTCCCGATATTCCCGATGCCCACCTTTCCGTTGTACCTGAAAGAACGGGTATCCTGGTTCCACTCCAGGGGCAGGTCATTGAAGAAGATGGTATGTGACCAATCGGGCGGGATCTCATCATAAACACCGGTCAGCTCGAGCTGCCGCTCAAGTTTCCTGGCCAGGCTGCTTCCCAGCAAATTCCGCATGGCCAGCCGGTAGTGATGGGTCATCAGGTTGACCGGCTCCAGGTCAGGCAGGCTGTCAATCTCGTTCCCCATCACCTGCAGGGCTTCCGGAGAAAAGTGAAAATCGAGACCCAGTACCAGCCGCGCCGTGAAACTGCCCTCGCTGATGCGGTGGACCGCCTGGCCCGTGGAAACGATCTTCACCTGGCCGTAATCCAGGTTTAGGTTGATGGGACCCTCCCCGTAAAGTTCACACGCGGCCGTATGCAGTCTGAGGTACCTGCCCGGAACGGTTGAATCGGCAATCTTTTCAGGAGTTGAGATCACGTAACTCTCCCGGGCCGGTTCATAAAGAAGGACTCCTCCGGCATCGGTAATGGGTGCATCGAAATAATCCTTTCTCCCCGAAAGGAATGTGGGGTAAATGTGTGTGGAATCACGGGTGATGAGCGACCCGGCAAAAATCTTCTGAAGGGCTGTGTT
Organism: Bacteroides sp.; assembly: GCA_011048475.1. Lineage (GTDB taxonomy): Bacteria > Bacteroidota > Bacteroidia > Bacteroidales. Next base: position 2,301 of record DSDZ01000380.1, read on the forward strand.
CTGCATCTGCTCTCCGGCGGGGATCCTGATGTCCCTCGGATCAAGCTCGGCTGTGAACCGGAGCCATTCCCTCCCCATGCGGCAGTCGTGCACGATCCTGGCCCCTCCGTCAAAAGTGAGCCTGGGATTGTCCGCGTATAAATAAACTTCTCCCCGGAAATCGAAGAACGGACTGAGCATAAAATCATCTTCCGGGTCCACCGTGCCGGAGGACCGGGTCCGGATGGTGGTGTCCACCCAGATCCTGGCAAATTTTACCGGATGGCTGTTGCCGAATGCATCCAGGTAGTTGTAGGTCCCCGAACCGCTGTAAGATTTGGCACCTGAGACCGAGATGGATGCATCGTAGATGAGGTGCTGCCGGTTGATCTGGCTGGCGAGGACCTTGGCGTTCTCGAGCACATCCATGGTGGCCTGGTGCCCGATGTTCACATCTCCGCCCTCGGGAAAGAGATACGCATCGGCCACCTCGATGAAGGGAACCCGGTGTGCATGCAGCAACCTGTTCCGGTAGTTGTATACCGCCTCCGGTGCCACAAATTTGAGTCCATCCTGGCGTGGATGGAGGGAAAGGTATGTGGGACCGTTGGTTTTCAGTGAATCGATGCCGATGTCCACATCATTCATGCGCAGGTATTTTTCCTGCGAAAGGGCCACCTCATCCCGGTCCATGAACCAGGTCATCCGGTCAAGCCGGGTTTCATACAGATTGAACGGCATCTCCACCAGTGTCCTGTCAGCCCGCGCGGTAAAAGCTCCTGTCCGCTTCTCCAGATCGATCTGAAGTGCCACATCATCCGTTCGGAACGCAACCTCATCCATCTCTTCCGAAAGGAGTCCGACACCTGCCGAATCGGCAAGTATGGAGCTGATCCCGTACCTGAACCGGTTGGATTCCAGCCTGGCGTCGGTGATCGCCATGGTCCCGTTCCCCGAGAGCCCGGAGGGTTTCAATGCCAGGTTCCCTGCCAGGAACACACTGTCCCCGAACATTTTAAATGTTTCCATTACCCTGGATACATGCATCACTTCCCTGCCCGGGACCAGCGTGACATCCGCCACCGAATTTTCCACATGAGGGAATTCGGTACCCAAAATGTTTTCCCTGATCAGGTACCGGCGCGAACGGGCCATCATGGAATCGGGGTGCATCAGGAAATCATCCGACCATGTGGTGGATGTGAGGTAATCGAAAGAGCCGGAACCGTGCAAACCCCTGCTGCTCATTTCGATATCATTGTAAAAGGTTCCCACACCTCCGTAAAGTGGAATCCCTTCTTCGGGGGCCTGCAGGTAGAATCCCAGGGAATTATCCTCCCTCAGGGTCATCTCCATCTCCAGGGGAGGAAGGATGGATGCGGAAACAAAGGTTCCCTGCAGTGCCAGCGCATCGCGCCTGAAATTGTCCAGGCTGTCGATATAAAAAGAGTCCAGCTGGAAATAGAACTCATCCCGGTCATAGACCCCGTTCTGGATGGAAGCCTCATCAAAAAATATGTAGGCATCCCCCCGGCTGGTAAATTTCGGGTAACGGGGATATTCGGTCAGGCCGGATTTGTTCTGGGGATTGTCAATGAGCAGTTCACCGCTCATATCTTCGATCTTGTTGTCGATCCCCGCAAGAAGCGGTTCGCCGTACTGGTTCACCTGACCGGACCTGACAAAGATCTGCAATGAATCGATATCCTGCATGTTGATCTTGAAGCTGTCGTAATGGAAAAAAAAGTTGTGTCCGTAGAAGCGGAACAGTCCCGCGTCCACGGTCCCGTCGAACTGGAAATTCCGGTCCTGCTTCATAACGATACTGCTCTTGCTTGGGACCAGCCTCACGTTCTGTGAATCGCTCAGAAAAATGGCGGGGATCCCCCTGATGGTGAGGTCACGTGTGGCCAGGTCCAGGGATGCATTGGCCATTCCCTCGGTCCGGGAAATGAACCTGATCACGTCATAGTCCCGTTTCCGCATGGAGGCATCGATGTAATCGAACAGCTTCTGGCGCAGGGTGATCAGGTCCGTCTCATCGTTGTAATACACAAAACCCAGCTTGGAGAGGTTCATCAGCTGATGCCTCACCTGGGAAGGCGGGTACCGGATAAAATTGGCATATCCGGTAAGTGCGAAGGTCCTTCCCTGCAATTGCCTGGAATAGGTCCACAGCTGGGCGAGCGGATGCTCGTAGTCCATTGCCTGGAGCTCGATGAAGAAATCGTAATTGAAGAAGGTATTGGATTCAAAGGTGGCCCTCCCGATGGAAGATCCCAGCATGGGCTGAAGCCTCATGACCGATTCGTTCCGGTTCCAGAAAAGCTCATCGAAGTTCATGTCGATGTTGTGGTAGGAATTGGAGTAAGGGCCCTGGGAGGTGAAATGCTCCGATTTGATGAGCCTGACCTCTTCCTTCTCGATGTCATACCTGAACACCAGGTCGGGATGATAGATGGAATCTCTGCCCATGTAGATGGAAACCATGGCGCTGGGCGATTGCATGAGCCTGCTGTTGAGCGTGGCCCGGTGGGTCTGGATTTTCATCCTCAGCGTGTCATTGCTGAAGATCTCCATCACTGCGCGCTCCCCCTCAGTCCCCGTCCCCGCAAGGTTGGCACCCTCCACGGCCAGTCCGCCCCTGTAATTTACACCGGGTGCGAATCCGTCGATCCGGTAGGTATTCCTGTAGGAGACGAACCGGGGATACATGGCCGATTCGATGCTCTTGATCAGCATGACCTTGTCCTCCAGTCGTCCCAGAACCTCTCCGGAAAAATACTCAGGGTAGTACAGCACCGCCGAATCGGCTTCATAGCTGGGGGTTTTCAGGTTGATCCGGTAACGTCCCAGTGTGGCATAAATCTGGTCCTCGGGGAGACCCACACGGTCCCAGGTGACCCTGCCCCTGCTGCCGATCCATTCCAGGGTCAGGGGATCAATATAACCGGATGCCTCCATGATCTGAATGAAATCCCTGCCGGAGTAACAGGCCACGGTCACATCCTCAAAATGCACGGTCATCCCCTGCGGTCGCTCCACGAACCGGAAGGAAGGCTCCGAAACCTTCCAGGTGACCGCACTTGAACTGTAAAAGACCTGCTCCTTCAGGAGCGAAAGCGAAAGGGTGAGCCACTGGTCCACTGTCTGAAGCAGTGCGGCGTCACTCGTCAAAAAGGTAATGAGTCCCCCGTGCCACGCATCATATCCCAGATGCGTCTTGTCCCCGTCAAAAAACTCCAGCATCGACTGCTGGTATTTGATGAAGTGCGGACGGGGCCGGCACTTCAGATCCAGCAGCAGGTTCGAGACCTGGATGATCTCCATCCGGTGTGCATGCGGGAGGGAATCATAGAGCCTGAGGAACCTTTCGAAGTCCGGCACTTCAGAACTTTCCAGGGAGGTGCCGGTGAACCGGATCAGGTCAGGAACATATGCAG
>DSDZ01000272.1 GCA_011048475.1 Bacteroides sp.
ATGTATATGACCAACGTGAGAACAGGTATGTGGGAACGATCACACAGGAAAAGGCTTACAGTATGGACCGCAGGGTGATGGTTACCAACTTTTCCACCAACCATTACCTTGAATTCTCCAGGGATTTCCAGGACCTTCATTTTGTTAATGCTACCATGGGTACGTCAGTTGAATCACGGAGCCAGTTTGAAAGCCTCTTCCAGGCCAGTGATTTTCCCAATCCCGGATTGACGAATCCCACCTCCGGTTCGGTACAATCGGGATCTGGTTACGAGACAGGATCTGGATTCCTTTCCTATTTCGGTCGTGCCAGCTACAACTATGGTGACAAATATTATATCACCGCCAGCCTGCGGCGGGACGGCTCTTCCAGGTTCGGAGCCAACTACAAGTACGGGTGGTTCCCAGCCGGATCGGTTGGTTGGACCCTTTCAGAGGAAAGCTTCCTACAGGGAAATCCCACGTTGACCTATGTGAAGTTGAGGGGTTCGTATGGGGTGACCGGGAATGCTGAGATCGGTGATTTTGAATACATGGGCCTTTGGCGTGCTGTGAATTATCTTGATTTACCCGGACTGGAGATTTCAAAGGTGGAAAATCCCGACCTGAGGTGGGAAAGAACCACCCAGATGGATATCGGACTGGACTTCCAGCTGTGGAGTGGCAGAATCTCAGGGGGGGTCGATTATTATTACAAATGGACATCGGATCTGATTTTGAACCGGCCCATTAATCAGACCAGCGGACAGTCTTCCATAACTGCCAACGTGGGGGATATGGAAAACAAGGGGATCGAGCTGTTCCTGACCTCCCACAACCTCTCCTCTTCTTCACAGTTGAAATGGGTAACTGATATTACCTTCGGAAGGAATATCAATGAAGTGACCAATACTGATGATAACCAGCTGGCAGGAGAAAACTACGGCAACAATGTTGTAGCAGAAGGATACCCCATCGGTACATGGGAACTGGTGGAATGGGCTGGCATTGCCCGGGAAGACAAGACCGCAGAGGTGACCGACTGGATCGATTTCAACGACCAGGACCTTGGAACCACCACCAAGGAGATAGAAATCCGTGCAGGCGACGAGCTCTTCTACAACTACTGGGGAGAACTCACAAACGAGTTCGATTTCGACAGGGATGCAAAGTTCGTGGGCAATCCATACCCCAAATTTTTCGGTGGAGTCAACAACACCCTGAACTGGAAGGGATTCGACCTGAATATCTTCTTCACATTCAGTGTGGGGATGCATGTATACCGCGATGATGGAAAATTCCTGGAAGGAGGATTTGACGGGAACTGGAACCAACTAGCCATCATCAAGGACGGCTGGTCGGAGGAAAATCCCGATGGAGCATCCCACAAGCTGTACTGGCAACCCGAGAACAGAAACTTCAATTCGACCCGCTACCTTAACGAGTCCAGTTACCTTCGCCTGAAGAACTTCACACTGGGATATACCCTTCCTGGATCGCTAACCAGCCATATCTTCGTGGATCGGCTCCGTATCTATGTGGGGGGGACAAACATCTGGACTCTGACAGACTATCCCGGATGGGATCCCGAAGTGAATCGTGACGGCTCCGGGAACATTACCCAGGGAGTGACTTATTTATCACCGCCCCAGGTAAGTACAGTGAACTTTGGAATTGAACTTGATTTTTAACATTGAAATAACAGAACCATGAAAGCAATGATGTATAAAATTGCAGCATTTGTTACCGGTCTGATAATACTCAGTTCATGTGAAAAGGTATTAGAGGTCAAGCCTGTGGTGGAGCTGGCCGATGAAATTGCGCTCAGTTCTACAGCCGGCCTTGATGCCGCACTCATTGGCGCTTACCACAAGCTTCAACACGGAGACCTCTATGGAGGCCGTTTCTGGGTATCACCGGACATGATCGCAGGATCGGTAAAAATATCTGGTTTGCAAAACACTGTATTTGAAGAATTGCAGATGCTGAATAAGACCATGTCGGGTCAAAGTAACCGGATCGTTCAATCCACATGGCAGGTCAGTTATGAAGTCATTGGTATCATAAACAAGGTACTGGCATTTTTACCGGATGTGCAAGACGTAGAGATGACAGAACAAACCCGGAAACGCATCGAAGGTGAGGCCAAGTTCCTCAGGGCTTTGATTTTCTTTGAATTAACGCGCCTTTATTCATATGATGTGTCGGGCGAGGGACCACTGTCTGTACCTGTATTCAGCGAACCACTTTCTGCTTTTGACACACCTTTCAGGTCAACGGTTGATGAAGCTTATGAACAGATCATAATGGACCTGGAAGATGCTGCTGACCTTCTTAAGGGGATTAATACAAATAACCGAGCGACTGATTTGGCAGCAATGGCAATGTTATCCAGGGTGCAATTCTATCGGGAGGACTGGCCAGGCGTGATCAGTGCAGCCAATTATGTGATCGAAAATTTTGAAGGAAAATCTAACGGGGGACTGGCAGATGATATGCTTGATTGTTTCCAGACCGGGAATCCGAATCCTGAGGTATTGTTCGCTGTCCTCTCCAGTGCGGTGGATGATGCGTCGGGAACACTGAGGAGCTATTATCGAGTCGCCTCTAATGCCAAATTCATCATGCCCATCCATTATCTGGTAAAAATCGGAGCACACGTATCGACCGATGACGATGCCAGGGCAAGGGTTGATCATGCATTCGTCAATATTGAGGGCAAGGTATATACTACAAAATTTAATGTGGAATATTTAAATGTACCGGTCATCCGGCTGGCAGAGGTATACCTGAACAGGGCGGAAGCAAGGGTCCATGAGGGAGATCCGGGGGGCGCCTCGCAGGATTTAAATGTGGTGCGTGAGCGTTCAGAAGCAGGATCTTACAGCGGTCCGGTCACCCTTGCAGATTGTGAGACTGAAAGAAACATTGAACTGTACCTGGAGGGTGATTACTTTCATAATATGAAGAGACTTAAGAAATCTAACTTTGCATATGACATTGCTGGTAACAGATACAGTTGGGATGATGTAAAGCTGGTTTTTCCGATACCCAAATCTCAACTGGATGTCAATCCAAATCTTTTGCAGAACAGATAACCGAAAAAAGCGTAATACCTTAAGGGGGATTGCTTCTCAGGAGCATCATCTTTCACATAAGCAGTCTGTATGACGTTGATGCGCATATTGGTACTGATATTGATCAGTTCTATCATTTCTGTTTCCTGTAATGAGCAGGCAGCAAAAAATCAAATAAGGAAATCCAGCACCCCCATCGGTGAGCGTATCTTCTACGAAATTTTTGTACACGCTTATTATGATTCTGACGGGGATGGAATAGGCGATCTGAATGGGGTCACGGCGAAACTGGATTATCTTCAGGGACTGGGAGTAAGCGGGATCTGGCTGCTCCCCGTGCATCCTTCACCGACTTATCATAAGTATGATGTGATCGATTATTATGGTATTCACCCCGATTATGGCACCATGGAGGACATGAAAACACTTCTGGATGAAGCTCATAAACGGAATATCATGGTGATTATCGACATGGTGGTTAATCATAGTTCAAGCGAGCACATTTATTTTCAAGAGGCAAGTAAAGGGGAAAACAACCCGTTCCGGGATTACTACGTTTGGAGCAGCGATACTCTTATACAACGGCAGGAGCCCCACCACTGGCATTCCAATAACGGTGACAGGGAAAAATATTATGGATTTTTCTGGAAGGGAATGCCCGATTTTAATTTTGACAATCCAGCCGTACGGGAAGAAATTAAAAAGATCGGAAAATTCTGGATCACAGAAGTGGGAGTGGATGGATTCAGGCTCGATGCCGTCAAATACATTTACCCGGATTCACTGGTTCAAAAAAACGTGGAATGGTGGCAGGAATATAGAGCATTCCTGGAAGATTCAGATGATGATTTCTTCCTTGTGGCTGAAATATGGGATGAATCAACATCCATCGGGCCATTCCTGGACAGAGGAATTCATGCTGCTTTTAATTTTGAACTGAGTTTCGCCATTGAAGAATTATTAATCAAAAGAAGAGATCCAGGCCTCGGCCGCATGCTGGGAGAAATCCATGAGAGGTACCAGGAAGCCTCAGACTCCTTTTATGATGCCATATTTCTTAAAAATCATGACCAGAACAGGATCATGAGTCTTCTTACTGATCCACGCCAGGCAAAGCTTGCAGCTTCAATACTTTTTACATTGCCTGGCATACCCTTCATTTATTACGGTGAGGAGATTGCCATGCTGGGATTAAAACCTGATGAGTACATCCGGGAACCCATGGTCTGGGATCTTCCGGGTCAGGATTCGGGCCAGACAAACTGGATCGAACCTCGTCATTCCACCCCGGGAAAAGTGACCCCCGTCAAACAACAGATGGAAAATAACACATCGCTCTTGTTCCATTACAAAAAGATGATTTCCATAAGAAATGAGCATAAAATACTGTCCACGGGATCCATCAGGAGTCTGAACCATATTCCTGACAGTTTTTGTGCTTATGAATTATATAATGCTGATAATAAAATACTTGTTATTCATAATTTGGTTGATAAAACAGCAAACTTGGATAGTGAACTCTTAAAATCAAGAGGCCGGGTTTTATATTTATCCGGCACTTATAGTGAAGAGACCCGTGACCTGCAATTGGATCCTTTCGGGACACTAATACAATATGTAGATTGAAAACAATTCATTTCCTGTGTGTTGAAGATAGTGTCCCCTGGCGATCCGTATGTTGTAGCTATTGACATTCCCATGAGCGTAGGCGTACATCTTCACAAACACTCTATAAGTATGATGTTTGAAATAAGACATCCCTTGATTATTAGAGATTTACGGGAGTTATTATTGCTTTGAACACTTTTTATTGGCAGCGCTTTTTATACATTTGCATTGGAATGATGGTCGGGGATTTTTTATTTCCCATCCATCCGGTTCCGGATCATTAAATCGACATTGTATGAAGAAGCCAAGATTAAGTTTCTGGCAGATATGGAATATGAGCTTCGGATTCCTGGGGATCCAGTTCGGGTTCGCTCTCCAGAACGGTAATGTGAGCCGGATATTCCAGACCCTGGGTGCGGAGATCGAACAGATCCCCATTCTCTGGATCGCAGCACCGGTGACCGGTCTGATCATCCAACCCATCATCGGGCACATGAGTGACAATACCTGGGGGAGACTGGGACGAAGGAGACCCTATTTTCTGATCGGGGCCATCTTTGCCTCCATTGCCCTGATCCTGATGCCCAACTCGCCGGGGTTATGGATGGCCGTGGGTATGCTGTGGATCATGGATGCATCCATCAACATCTCCATGGAACCCTTCAGGGCATTTGTGGGCGATATGCTGCCCGATGACCAGCGAACCCTGGGATTCACCATGCAGAGTTTTTTCATCGGCATCGGTGCATTCGTGGCCTCCTGGCTGCCCTACATGCTTTCTAACTGGTTTAATATCTCCAACACGGCGCCGGAGGGGGAGATCCCCCAGACGGTGAAATTTTCATTTTACCTGGGTGGTATCGTGTTTTTCCTTTCGGTGCTGTGGACGGTACTCCGGACCAAAGAATATTCTCCTGAAGAGTTGAACAGCTTTGAAGGGGGAGAAGGAGAGGAGATCCGTAATCCGGATGAGGGGGCCGACCCGGTCAGGAAGTATCTGCGAAGGGGAGTGATCTGGAC
>DSDZ01000431.1 GCA_011048475.1 Bacteroides sp.
CTTCTGTATATTACTGATCTTCAGTTGCGTGATCTTCCGGATCACGGCACTGTCCCTCATCCTTGGCGCATGTTCGGTGGCCAGGCTGTAACAGTCTGACAGGGTGATGCTGTCCTGCCCCTGAAGGGCAGCACCGGCGCCTATGAGCAGCAGGAGCATCCTGATTTTTTTCTGGGTTTTCATCTTTCGTTTAAGAATTTCATGATCAGTTCCGGAAGCAGCTTTTTCCGCTGTTTCATGGCCAGGAGATAGGCTTCCTGATCGCCGTTGTAGAGGATTTCGGTGACAACCGGTCTGGCAGCAAAAGGGAAAATGCAAAGGCTCAGCACATTCAGGATAAACTGGCGCATGTCCAGCCGGCCATGGAGTCCGGCATCCTGTGTAAACTTCTGGAAACCCTTCTCCGGATCCACTCCCATTTCCCTCATGATCTGAGGCATTCGGGACGGGTTGGAGGTGAGTTCCTGGAGCACGAAGATCGGGATCTGGGGATGCTCGATCATCGTGTCAATGATGGTTTCCACCAGGTGCAGGATGTACTCCGAAAACCGCATCTCGGATTGAAGCATGGCGGCAAGCCCGGGTACAAATCTTCCCATGGCCCTTCTGAACACAGCCTCAAACAGCTGGTCCTTGCTTCTGAAGTAGTAGTTCAGCAGGGTCCTGTTGATGCCGGCATCATCGGCAATGTCCTGCATGGAGGTCCCGGCCTTGCCTTTCTGGTAAAACAGTTTTTCAGCTGAAGCAACGATGCGCTGCTCCGTTTCTGTATTGAGTACCATATCTTGACAGAATTGTTATACAATCTTGTTTAACTTTTACGTTAAACTATTTTGTAAATATAATCCTTCCTCCCATACGTGTCAAGTTTTTTTAGAAAAGAATTTAATCGTATCTTTTGCCTTTTTAAAATCATTATAAATAGGTTCTCTAAATCACATATAAAGAGTCATTTAACATGAACAAAGTATTCCTGTTCCTGTGGATTCCGCTGTTGATTTCCGCGTGTGCTCCCCGTTTTGAAAAGGAGATCACGCCGGAAGAGGTTGAAAACCACCTTGCCGTACTGGCATCCGATGATTTGAAAGGACGTTATCCGGGGACGGAGGAGGATGAAACACTGACCCGGTACATTTCCAGGGAACTGAAAAGGGCCGGATTGATCCTCCATGAAAAGGAAGGGCTGCAGCGGTTTGACATTGTGACCGATCTGAGCGAGGGACCCGACAACAGCCTCTCTTTCAGCGGGATCATGCTGGACCCCGGTACAGATTTCCGTCCTTTCCCCTTCAGTGCCGATGGTTCGGTAACAGGTGAGGTCATCTTTGCAGGATACGGTTTCCGGATCGACGAGGACACCCTTCAATGGAACGATTACGCATCGGTGGATGTCACCGGCAAAGTGGTGATGCTCCTGCGCGGAGCCCCCGGGAGCCGGGAAGCAACCTCCCCGTACATGAATTATGCGGAGGACCGGGGAAAGGCACTGCTTGCATCGGACCTGGGTGCTGCCGGGGTCGTCCTGGTTTCCGGACCCGATGATGATCCTGAAGATGCGCTCGTGGAGCTCAGGGGAAAACAACATCCGCTCCGGGTACCGGTCATTCATATGCGCCGTTCGGCAGCCGACCGGTTCCTCATGGCCGCGGGGGCCGGTTCGGTGGCTCAGCTGGAATCCGGGATCGAAGCGGCCCGGCAGCCCCTCACTTTCACCACGGGAACGGAGATCAGCATGAAGACCGACCTGGAGCCTGTCAGGGTGGGGACCGCCAACGTGATTGCCGGTCTGAGAGGGGCTGATCCCCTGCTCCGCCCGGAGTATGTCCTGGTGGGAGCCCACCACGACCACCTGGGCATGGGCGGTCCGGGTACATCGTCCCGTCGGCCGGATACCCTGGCGGTGCATTACGGGGCGGACGACAATGCCTCGGGAGTGACCGGGGTGCTGGAGATCTCAGAGTACCTTGTTGCGGAATCCCCTTCCCGGAGCATGCTTTTCATCACCTTCGGCGCGGAGGAGATGGGACTTGTGGGATCAAAATATTTCACCGAGCACTCTCCTGTCGATCTCTCGGCGGTCCAGGCCATGATCAACCTGGACATGGTGGGACGTCTGAATGCGGAGCGACAGCTCCAGATCGGGGGGATCGGCACCTCTCCCGCATTCAGGGCCCTGCTCGACTCGCTGAACCGGGAATATGATTTCAACCTGAAATATGCCAGCGAAGGGTACGGTCCCTCGGACCATGCTTCCTTCTATGCGATGGATGTGCCGGTGATTTTCATCTCCACCGGTGCCCACACGGACTACCATACTCCTGCCGACAACCTCTCCGGCATCAATCTGGAGGGATCCGTGGAGGTCTACAGATTCGTGGCGTCGCTGGCGGAAACGCTGGCCAACCTGAAAGAGCGCATTGCTTTTACCGAAGCCGGACCCAAGGTAAGGATCGAGCGGCACGGCAGGGCAGGGAAAGTGACCCTGGGCCTGATGCCGGATGTCACCTATGACGGAAACCGGGGACTGCCGGTCATGTTCGTGACCGAAGGCCGGCCGGCCGCCATCGGGGGGATCCTCAAAGGAGACACCATTACCGCCATCGAGGGAAAAAGCGTCGGTAACGTATATGACTACATGAGCCGGCTGGACCAGCTTGAAGAAGGCAGGGTGATCATCGTGACCGTCAAACGGGGAGAGGATCAGATGGATTTTTACATCCGTTTATGAAACAAGGGAAAGTATGATGAAAAAATTGATTTTCTGGGTCCTTGCGGTGATTCTGTCCCTGGGGATCATGGTTTACCAGCGGATGACCGGGCCCACCTACGAGAAAGACTATGAGATCGAGTGGGAAGGAAGCACCTATGGCTTCGAATTGCCGAGGTCGCACGGAGGAGAGGAAGACTGTCCGGTTGCCCTGGAACTGCCCGGACAATTCCGGGGCCGCATCATCTTCCGGAGGTTTCCGACCGACGAGCCCTGGGATACCCTGCAGATGAAAAGGGACAGCACACATCTGACAGCCAGTCTTCCCCACCAGCCCCCGGCGGGCAAGCTGGAATACCACCTGGAACTGGAGGCCGGCGGAGAGATGGTCCCGCTGGGGGATACGGAAAATGTGGTGATCCGGTTCAAGGGGGATGTCCCGTCATGGGCACAGATCCCCCATATCCTGCTGATGGTGCTGACGGTCATCTGGTCCACGGCGGTGATCTTCTTTGCCCTGGCCCGCATGCCGGAGTTCAGAAAACACCTGGGTATCACAATCCTGTTGCTGCTGCTGGGAGGATTTGTATTTGGTCCGGTTGTCCAGTATTACGCCTTCGGGCAATTCTGGACCGGATGGCCCCTGGGGGAGGACCTGACGGACAACAAGGTCCTGCTGGCACTGGTCGTTTTCCTGGCGGCCTGGTTTTTCAGAAAGAAAACCTACGGACGGTGGCTGGCGGTGGTGGCTTCGATCGTGATGCTCGCCGTCTACCTGATCCCGCACAGCATGAACGGATCGGAACTGGATCCGGAAACGGGCGAGGTCGTCACGGGGACCCTCATGATGTTGTTAAATAAAAAGAATGCAAAAGTATCAGTGCACCGTATGCGGCTATGTCTATGATCCGGTAGAAGGAGACCCGGACGGAGGCATCGCACCCGGAACCGCCTTTGAGGACATCCCGGAGGACTGGTTCTGTCCCGTCTGCGGGGTGGGCAAATCGGATTTCGAACCGGTCATGTAAGGGAGTCCGAACAACCGCTCCCCCGCCGGCTCAGTCCGCGTCCGGGGCCTGCTCCAGCAGTGCCAGCAGGAATTTCCAGAATTTCTCCACCGAACCGATGTGGATCCGCTCTTCGGGTGTATGTGCGCCTTTGATGGTGGGTCCGAAGGAGATCATGTCCAGCCCCGGGTATTTTTCCAGGAAAAGACCGCATTCAAGACCGGCGTGGATGGCCCTGACCTCCGGGTCGCTCCGGAACAGTTCCCGGTAAACTTTTTCAGCCACATTCAGCACCTCTGACCGCCGGTCGGGTTTCCAGCCGGGATACCCTTCGGAGTGAACGGTGTCGGCTCCCAGCAGGCTGAACAGGGCGGCCATCCGGTCCGCAATGTCCCTTTTGGAGGATTCCACGCTGCTGCGCTGACTGGTCACAATCTCCATCTGGTCCTCCCCGGGTTGCCGGATGGATGCCAGGTTGGTGGAGGTTTCCACCATTCCGGGAATGTCCTGGCTCATGGAGATGACCCCGTGGGGACAGGCATAAAGGGCACTGAACAATCTTCTCTGCTGCTTCTTCCTCATGACGAACTCGGGAAGAGCGGTTTCTTCCATGGTCATTTGGAAGTCCGGCTCCAATGCTTCCAGTTCCTTTTTCAGGATCTTCTCAAACGATTCGAAATAAACCCTGATCAGTTCAATATCGCCCGCCGGCAGCGTGATCACCGCCGTTGCCTCCCTCGGGATGGCATTTCTGGCTTTTCCCCCTTCCAGCATGGCAAGCGCGATCTTGAAACGCCGGTCGGCATTCCACAGAAACCGGTTCATGATCTTCAGGGAATTGCCCAGTCCCAGGTGAATCTCATCCCCCGAGTGTCCCCCCCTCAGCCCGCCCAGGTAAATTCGCAGGGCCGGCCAGTTCCTCTTTGCCCGTTTTCGCTTCATCTTCAGCTTTCCCACCGTATCGATTCCTCCCGCGCACCCGATGAAAATCTCACCTTCATCCTCCGAATCCAGGTTCAGCAGGATAGATCCATTGAAGAATCCCGGCTGGACACCCACCGCTCCCGTCATTCCGCTCTCCTCGTCCACCGTGAACAAACATTCGAGCGGACCGTGCGGGATCTCTGAGGATGCCAGAATGGCCAGAGATGCGGCGATCCCGATCCCGTCATCCGCACCCAGCGTGGTTCCCCTGGCCTTGATCCATTCACCCTCAATGAAGGCATTGATGGGATCCAGGTCAAAATCGTGGTCCACACCGGCCTGCTTCTCTCCCACCATGTCTACATGCGACTGGAGGATCACTCCTTTTTTTCCCTCCATCCCTGCGGTGGCGGGCTTTGAGATCAGCAGGTTCCCCACCCGGTCCTTCTTGCATGAAAGCCTGTGTTTACGGGCAAAATCTTCGATGTAAGCGATGATCTTTTCTTCTTTTTTTGACGGTCTCGGAATGGAGAGGATCTCATGAAACAGGGTCCATACCTCTTGCGGCTGGAGATCGGTAATTTTTTGCATGAACGGGTTGAATGTTTGGCTTTATCTTTTGCAAATAAAAGTTTACATTTAGCAAAGATAATAATTCTCTTATCCCCCAAAAGACTGTTTATGAACATGCAGGAAAGGACCATCGTGATCCTGCCCGGAGACGGCATCGGAAGAATCGTGCTGGAGGAAACCCTCCGGGTGCTCGACAGGGCCGGATTTAGGGCCGACTATGTGGAAGGCGATATCGGATGGGAATTCTGGGTGAAGGAGGGGAATCCCCTTCCCGACAGGACCATCGCACTGCTGGAAAAGCACAAAACCGGACTTTTCGGTGCCATTACCAGCAAACCCAAGGAAGAGGCATCGTCCGAACTGGATCCTTCTCTCCGGGGGAAGGGACTGGTCTACTCCAGTCCGATCGTGGGACTCAGGCAGCATTTCAACCTGGATATCTGCATCAGGCC
>DSDZ01000432.1 GCA_011048475.1 Bacteroides sp.
AATGGCGGTTCGTTTCTCTCCCCCACGACTGGATGATCGAACTGCCGGCAAAACCTTCGAATGCTTCGGGTACCGCGGGAGGTTTCTATCCCCCGGGGGTGGGCTGGTACCGGAAAACCCTCGATTTGTCGGGGAGCAGGCGCATGAAACAGTTCTACCTGCTGTTCGAAGGGGCCTACATGAACACGGACGTCTATTTCAACGGGGTCCACCTGGGAAGGCAGCAGTACGGGTACGCCAGCTTTTATCATGATATTTCGGACCTGGTGCGCCATGACACCCTGAATGTGATCGCCGTCCGCACCGACTGCAGCCGGCTGCCGGTGGACCGGTGGTATTCGGGGGCGGGACTGTACCGGGATGTCCGGCTGATCGCCACGGGAGCACTGCATTTCCCCGTCTGGGGAAGCGCGGTCTCATCGGAGATCAGCGTCAACGGCGACGCCACGCTCAATATCTCCACCGAGGTGTGGAACAACGGAAATAAAACCCGCCGCTTCGAGGTCCGCTACGAAATCCTGGATCCCAGCGGGCGCATGGTGGCCGAGGATAGAAGCACCGGATCGCTCGATGCGGATGCGCGGGGAACGGTTTTAAAGAAGGTCGGGATCAAAGATCCCCTCCTCTGGTCACCCTCCAGTCCCGAGCTCTACACGGTCAACTGTTACCTGGTGAGCCGCGGCGGTATGTACGATCACCTGTCCGCCCGCCACGGATTCCGGACGGCGGAATTCGATCCGGACCGGGGTTTTGTGCTCAACGGCGAGAAGGTGCTTTTGAAGGGGGTCTGCCTGCATCATGACGGCGGGGCACAGGGAGCTGCAGTACCCCTCGAAAGCTGGAAACGCAGGTTCGTTATGCTGAAGGAACTCGGGGTGAATGCCATCCGTTTCGCCCATAACCCGCATGCCCCGGGTGTCCTTGACCTGTGCGACAGGATGGGATTTCTGGTCATCGATGAGATGTTCGACAAGTGGGAACTCCCCTGGAAAGGTCACGGGAATCTTGCCGGATTTTCCGAAACATGGAAAGCGGACCTGTCCAATTTCATCCGGCGCGACCGGAACCATCCCTCGGTGATCCTGTGGAGCCTAGGCAATGAGGTGGTTGAACAGCTGGATGATCCTGCCAGGGGTGCGGAATGGTACCAGCAGCTGATCCATCTGGCGGATTCGCTGGATCCCACCCGGCCGGTGACCTGCGCACTTCATCCCGGATATGCGGAAAGGGGAAACGAGGTGCCGTCGCGGATGATGCATCTTTCGCCCGTTGTTTCCTATAACTACAGGACGGATTCTTTCCCGGCATGGCATGAAAAATACCCCGACCTGGTGTTCATTGCCACGGAGACCAAGCCTTACGGTCCGGACAGGAAGGAGGACTACCAGGTGATCAGTTTCGCGGACAATTCCTGGAATGACATGCAGCCTTTCGTGGCGGGACAATTCATCTGGGCCGGTATTGATTACCTGGGAGAGTCCATGGGATGGCCTGACAGGGGGTTCCGGCACGGACTCCTGGAGTCCACCGGGTTCATCAAGCCTTATGCCTGGTATATCGGGAGCCGCTACAGGGAGGATCCCATCGTGAAGCTGACCGTGAAGGATTCCCTGCTTGCCGATTCACTGAACCGGCTGGACAGCTGGCAGACGAGCTGGGCAGGGGCCCCGCTTACCGACCACTGGAGCTTTGCCGATGACGGGTCCTTCAAGGATGTGGTGGTTTTCACCAATTGCGACCGGGTGGAACTGTACCTGAACGGCAAACTGTTGGGGAGCCTGAGCAACCGTTCTTTCAGGGACGGGGTGATCAAAAAGAGGATCCGGTTCGAACCGGGGGAACTGGTGGCCCATGCCATTTATAAGGACACGCAGGGAAAAGCCGGGAGGATCTCCGATACGCTACGCACTTCAGCCGAAGCCCATGCACTGGCCATGCAGCCGGACAGTTACCCCGAAGAACAGGTCCGGCCCGGGCTGGTCCACATCACCACGAAGGTGGTGGACAGTGTCGGGATCCTCGATCCGCACAGCAGCCACCTGGTCAGTTACCGCCTGGACGGTCCCGGCAGGATCCGGGCGATCGACAACGGCGATCCGGCCGACCACACCCCCTACGGTTCCGTCTCGAAAGAGGTACGCCGCGGAAAACAGCTGCTGATCCTGCAGGCGGGCAGCGAACCGGGTGATTTGATCATCAATGCAAGCGCCGAGGGCCTCAAACCGGCCAGTGTGAAGATCAGGAGCAGGGAGTGAACCATCAAAGCCGGCATAAAAAACTGGCCCCGCCGGGCATCATGGCCCTGGTCGTGGTCTACCTCGAAAGGCTTAGGGAGATCGATAAGGAGGACTGGGAAGAGATGTTCCGGTACTGAACATTACTCCTCCCAGGTCCACCCGGACTGCCGGTGCGTAATAACTTTCCCTTCCTTCAGCCTGAATCTTTCGATCAGGTTCGCCTCCATGTCCAGGTCATCGATCACGAATTCCCGGCCGGGAACGGAAGCACTCCCGGCGGTGATGTTCCCGATCACCTCTCCGGTCTCCTCCATCACGATGGTGGCGGAATACCTCTTCGCTCCCCTGGGCCGGAACACATAATCCGTGTAGTGATGCATACCCAGGGCATAATGCACTTCGTTCTGCATCTCCTCATCCAGGATGTCCACGGATTTTACGGTTAAAACTTTCACGCCGGTAAAATAGTTATTTTCACATCAAAACGATCGAACCTATGGAAAAGATGATACCCTCATGAAGGGAGGAGTCACTTCCTGCCGGATTTGATCCCGAGGATCACTGTAGAACCGGCGCCCGATTCACTTTCGATCCGCATCCACCCGTAGTTGGACTGCATGATCTCATTGCATATTTTCAGTCCCAGTCCGGAGCCTCTCTCACCCTGCGTGCCCTTGGTGGACAAATAGGCCTCGGGCCCCAGGAGCTTGTTCTTGATCACATCGGGGATCCCGATCCCCGTGTCGCGGACGGAGATGATCACTTCCCCCTTCTGCCTTTTGGAAGAAATAAAGATATGGCCCTTTTCGGGGGTGAACTTGATCGCATTGCTGAGCAGGTTCCGGATGACGACGTACATCTGGTCCCTGTCGGCTTCCACGTAATGCTCCTCGCTCACATAGACCTCCACCTTCAGCTTTTTATCCCTGATCCCGATGCTAACCAGTTCCAGGCTCTCATCGATGAGTGGCTTCAGCTTGAATTTCACCGGATTGGCTTTCAGTCTTCCGGTCTGAGACCGGCCCCAAACAAGCAGGTTATCCAGCAGGTTGTAGGTGATGGCGGCGGAACTGGTGACCATCCGGAGCATCTCTTCCTTCTCCCCGGAGGGCATCTCTCTGTTCTCCACGATCATTTCCAGCGCCTGCTTGATGTAACCGATGGGCGCTCGCACATCGTGCCCGATGATAGCGAAAAGCCGGTTCCGTGCATTCATCGCATCCACCAGTCCCCTGTTACTGGCTTCGAGTTTCTTCTTCTGTTTTTCCAGCTGCTTTGAAACGGACTGCAGTTCCGTGGTACGCTTATCCACCAGTTCCTCCAGGTTGTTCCTGACCTCCTCCACCTCCCTGGCCAGTCTCATGGATTTTTGGTGCAGGCGGTTGGACTTGTCAGCAAAAATGAAGGCATACACGACCAGGTAAATGAACATTGCATACTGGAAAATGTACGGTGTGTCGATCAGGTCGGTCTCATTCAGCATGTCGTTCAGCGTGCCCAGGAACAGGATGAACAGTCCGATGGCAAAAGCCGGGGCATGGCTCCTTCCCCTGATCCACGCCATGACCATCACATACAGGAAGGCCATGCTCAGTAAAATAAAAAATCCGAAAAAGAACGTGACCGTGTGGGAAAAGAGACTGATGGGAGTGACCAGGACCAGGACGATGAAAAGCACCGAGGCCCACAACGCCGTACGAAATACCCACCCGGGGAACTCGATGGGGAAGAGCGCACGGATCATCAGGATAAAGAAGGGGGCAAACAGATAAATGTTGAGAAAATCCATCCTCGCCGCTGTAAGTCCGCTTAAATTGAGCGACTCCATCACGGGGGGCTCCAGGATGATCACCAGGCGGAAAACCATCAGGAAGCAGAGGATCGCGAAATGCAGCCGGTACTCCTCCGAACGGATTAAAAAGAGACCGAGGAAATAGATCCCGATGATCAGGAAGGCCCCCATCAGGAAATGTCCCCTGTGGAGCTCCC
The DNA here is from genome assembly GCA_011048475.1 of Bacteroides sp. Taxonomy (GTDB): domain Bacteria; phylum Bacteroidota; class Bacteroidia; order Bacteroidales. Next base: position 4,227 of record DSDZ01000432.1, read on the forward strand.
GCTGCCTGAGTGACTCCATCTGCTCTGGCATTCCCAGCGTGAGCCCGCCTACGATGCCGCTTAACCTGTTTTCGAAATTGGAAACCCGGACAATCAGATCCAGGTTCCGGTCCGTTACCGGGCTGATGATCAGGGGCTCGCTGTACCCGATCACCGTCTGGTACTTGTTCACCCCCGGGAATCCGAGGTATTCGATGGCTTTCCCATTCAGGAAAAAGGCCGAGGCGGAGTAGACATCTTCGATCCTGAGCGCCACCGCATCCACATTGTCGGGAAGCCTGATGAGAAGCCGGTACGTGGCAAAGCCGTGGCGGGTAACTTCCGGGTGCTCTTTTCTGAGCTTGTGCCAGGATCCGGGAACGGTGACATATATCATCTCTCCCGAATCGCCTTCAACGGCCGGATTGAGCATCTGGTTCCAGTAGAACTCAAACGCTCCCCTGAGTTCCACGGGTCCCCTGGTCCTGAAAGTGTACCCGCGCAAATCCAGCTCCCCCCTGACGGCCACGGGGGGGCCCTGTGCGCGGATATCCGGCAAAAAAAAGAAGACAAGGAGAAGCAGGTATGTCAGGGCTCCAGTCCGCATAGAGGGTTTTGCATAGATAAAGATAAGATTTTTTCCACCTTCTCAAATCATCCGCATAAAGCCTTATCTTGGAAATACCGGTGACAGCAGGTAACTGTATTGCATGGGCACGGCCCTGAGGGTGTACTCCGCATGGGTCCTTGCCCCCCAGGCATTGTCGCCACCCACACCCATCTGTTTCCAGTCCACGTTCAGGAACACCTTTTCCGATTTTTCCAGATCGGTGGTATGGGTCCCGTCCCGCTGCTCCCTGTCCAGTTCTTCCTGCGAATAGTGCAACGCGGAGAAATCCACCAGGGGCCCTCCCCTGACCTTCAGTCCGTACCCCCTGTCATCCTTCAGCACCAGCCAGCGCACTTCCGTACGGTTGCCGCATTCCCCGGTTGAAATGTAAGGCACATACTGTTCATCCACCGTGCTTCTGTAAAGCCCGACCATGGCCGAGTGATTCCGGTCGATGTAGTTCTCGTGCGGACCCCGGCCGAAATATTCCAGGGAATCCATCCCGGAGGGCAGCACCAGTCTCATTCCGAAACGGGGGACTTCCGGAAAATTGTTTTTCGAAGGCCGGAACGAAGCCTGCACCAGGACCTCCCCCCGGTCATTGAAATGGTAGGAAACAGTATAATTGGAACCGTTTCCCGGATGGATGTATTCCGCCAGGAGCATCGTGTGGTCGCCGGACTGCACCGGCACCAGCGTCTGGAGCTCCAGTTCATCCCCGAAATGGTGCCACATGGCGCAACGAATATGCATATCGTTCCCGAAATCGTTCTCCGTGGGCGCCCTCCAGAAGTTGGGTGCTGGTCCCTCCGCCACAAGGTTCTTTCCGCCCGCCACATAGGAAG
>DSDZ01000235.1 GCA_011048475.1 Bacteroides sp.
CCATGGAAGGGCACCGGACGAACATGCCTTATTGCATGGGCAGCCTGTACTGGCAGATCGATGACTGCTGGCCGGTGGCTTCCTGGTCGACCATTGATTACTACGGCAACTGGAAAGCCCAGCAGTATTTCGCCAGGAAAGCCTTCCGTGACATCATCGTATCACCACTGATCGAGCATGACAGCCTGTATGTGTATATTGTATCTGACCGTCTGGAAGACACACAGGCCATACTTCGCACGACCCTGATGGACTTTGAGGGAAGCATCCTGGATGAACGATCATTCCGGGTGATCATTCCGGCCAGTGCCAGCCGGGTGCACCTGTCTGAACCGGTAGACCGGATGACCGGCAACACCGGAAACGACGGGGACAACGGCAGGATCCTGCTGCACTGCGAACTGGAGATCAACGGAGGAACATACGCCGAAAACATCCTCTATTTCACCCGGGTGAAGGACCTGGAATTACCTGTACCCAGCCTGGAGTGGGTGCTGTCGGATACGGAAGATGCACTGAAGCTGAACATAAGGACGGATCAGCTGGCCAAGAACATCTATCTCTCAGTTCCCGGAAAAGAAGTTTTTTTCGGGGATAACTACTTTGACCTGCTGCCCGGAAAGGAAGCGGAAATAGGGGTAGAACCTGGCGAAGGGGTCACTGCCGGGGATATCAGGCAGGGTCTGCAGGTGGTCAGCCTGGTGGACAGCTATGTTGATTAGAATCCCTCCCCGATGGTTTCGCTCAATTCCTCGTACCCCTCGAGCGATTGCATTTTTACGATCAGGTGGCCCGTTTCGAGCTGTGCCGCCTCGCCGATAATTTCCATATCGACGATCCGTTTCCAGTCCTCCCTGGCCCCCTGCTTATCCCCCAGTTCGTACCTGCAAAGGCTTCTCAGGGATAGAATATCCTTGTTGTAGGGAAAGATCTTGACTGCCTGGTCAAAGTGTTTCAGGGCCCTTTTGGGATTCTTCTTCTCAAACAATGCCTCGTTTCCGCTATCGAGGTGTTTTTTCGCGATCTCCGTCAAATTGTAATTGTCGCCAGGGACAAAGACCAGCGACACTTCTTTTTTCATCGGTACGGGAACCCCGTTCAGAAGTCCAGGTTTCCACATACCCTGTGTCTGGGACAAGGCCCTGATCATCTCCTGATCGATTGCTTTTGATAGACTGTTGATCACCCGGAAATCGGTCAGTTGTCCCCCGGTGGTCACCACAAATTCCACCACTTCCGTACCCAGGTGCTTTTTCTTTCCGGAAGACTCAGGATACCTGACGTACTGGTCCAGGTATTCGTCGATCGTCTGTATATCCGATCCGATCCAATCGGAGCCTTCCGGGGCAAACTGCGGCGAGACAATGCTGTCCTTTTCTGCCGGGACCGAGTTCCCGGTAAGATTGACTGAAAAAGCGATGATTGACAATGCAATGAGGATAAAACGCGTTTTTTTCATTTTTTGATCTTTTTTCGCCCGATGCGTGGATTTCTCCCACCGGGTTTATGGCATTTGGCTGATAAAGATAGCCATCCGGATCTTATTATCAAGAAATATACCGTACAAGAAATGAACACGTATTCTAACCTGCGATCACCCTGACCGATTTATTCTCGATCATGTCCTGAAGCTGTTCCAGTAAGGCCTGTTCCTGTGGGTCTATGTGACCATCTTCCGTGACTGAGGAGATGATCAGGTCCATTTCTGAACGGGTAATGACATGGTCATCAATGGCTTTCTCGATGATTTCTCTGAGGCGGCCGGCGCTGTGACTTAGAGCCATATGAAACTGATTTGGTTCGGGTCAAAATTAATCAGAAATCTGACATATCACAGCCTTATTCGTTCCACAGATCCGGGATCTCATGGTGCCCCCGTGCTCTTGCAGGAGCTTTGTCAACCGGGGGGAGGGTGCCGGAGTGCACGTCGAACAGCCTTTTTTGAGGTTTCCGATACTGCTTCCACCAGGCAGGGATAGGGCCGGTCGGTCACATCCACCAGGCCGCAGTTATAATTTTCCCCGTCGTTGCCCCGGCCGGTCAGGTCCTGGTCACACCACTGGAAATAAGAGGTGCCGATCAGTCCCGGGTGTGCATATGCCTTTTCTGTATAATACCGGTATGCCACTCCCCTTTCTTCCTGGGAATTGACCTGCCAGAGCGACTGCGCCATCCCCCGGTCCACCGTCCCGAAATGGTATTCCCCGATGAACATGGGCCTGGCGGTCACCGCCAGGAACCGGTCCATCATCTCCTCCCGGGGATACAGGTCGTAACAGTTGAAGCTGAATACATCAAACACATCTTTACAGAGTTCGAGGATCTCATTCTCCGCCCCCTGGCCGAAACGGATCCCCAGGGTCAGGTGGTTCGGATCGTGCCGCTCCAACGCCCGGTCAACCGTTGTAATGAAGATCCTGAATGTATTGTGTATAAATTGTTTTCTGCTTTCCGGGGTATCTCCCCCGGCCAGGTGTTCCTGCAGGGCCTTTTTGATGGGCCTCTTTTCACCGGAAAGGATCAGGTCGCAGAGCCTGGTCTCCCTTCCCGGGAACGAGGGCTCATTGAAGGTGAAATATCCCAGCAGCCAGGGATTCTCCCGGTATGGCTCCACCGTGGTCCTCACCGCGCTGTCGACCCGTTGCTCAAAGCCAGGTGCGTCACGTCGGCAAGTCCCATCAGTCCCCCCTCAATGCCGATACCCCGCATCTGGAGTGTAAAGGCTTTCCGGTTCCGGTCGTAAACCTCCCGGCTTGACCAGTTGGCGATCGTATTGAGCCCCCAGCGGTCCATCCGTGTGATGATGTTATCCACCGACTTTTGCCTGTAATCCTCACCATAACGACGGGAAAGGTTCCAGTTCCCGAAGGACGGCACCTTTCGCCTGCCGTATCCCGAAGCCAGCTCTTCCGGGGGAAGCTCCCTGTAAAGGTTCCGGCGATCCTCCAGCCGGTATACATTGCCCCCGCCTCCCGGCGCCACACAGTTCACCCCGTGGGAAAGGAACAGGTATCCCTCTGGATCCACAAACCACCAGCGGCCCTCCACCTTTTCTGTCCTGAAAAATCCGGTGCCTTGATCGATCCGGGCATTCAGGAATCCCCCGAATGCAGAGTACCCGTACTGCTCCCTGTCCGCAGGGAGCGCTTCCTCTGCATCCCACTCCTCCTTCAGCTGTTCGATGGAATATACTTTTCCTTCCCAGTCTCCCAGGTTATACTGCCCGAATGCATCCACCACGGGGACCTCCCCCAGGTACCGGTCGCCCGGATCCTCCTTTGCCAGTGTGACCGAGCGCAGCTTCAGCACCGGGTTCCCGATGGGGGCGTGCATCCGGATCCCGATGGAGTCCACCCCCTTGAGCGGGGTGCGGTGCCCGGTCAGGTTGATCCATCCAGTGTACCTTGGCTGGTTGAAGGTGGCCGCCAGATCGCTCCGGGCGGCCGGCGGCTCACGGTAAAACCGCAGCGGGATGGCAAGCTGGTTCCAGCCGTAGGGGGTGTAACTCATCACCCGCAGTTCATTGTACCCCTCATCCGTGATGAAACCCACCTGGAAGCGCTGGGGCGTGGTGATCATGAATTCCAGGACCACATACTCATACCCGTCCCAGTCAGCCGGCAGTCCGGGTGAAATGTCCTCCAGGGCAATTTTCATCCCGGAGACCTCGTGGCGGCTGTCAAACCGTACGGTGAACCCCTCTTCCTGGTCCCCCGAACAGGAAACCGCACAAAATAACAATGGGATCAGCAATCCCCCGATCGCGACTATGGCTGAGACTTTCATGATCTTTTTTTTGTGTTCAGAATTCCACTTCCTCAAAAACAAACTGCTGGGCAGGCTCTGTTTTGAATTTATCAATATAAGGCGAATATGTCCGGACAGAAATCCTTCCCCCGGAAGGATGAATGTCAAGGATCCTTAAAAAACCGTTCCCTCCCCTGACCGATCCTTCCACCCCGCCCTGGTAATTGGCAAGCATCTGGTAGACTTTGTTCCCTTGAACTCCCTCGCTCACCAGCGTCCCCACGCCGTCGTTCAGCACATGCCCGCTCACAACCATCAGGATGTTCGGGTGCTGACTGACCAGTTTCTCCCATATCTGTTCCCCGTCGTTGACCGCTTCGGCTCCCGAAGTTTCCTTCCCCAGTCCGTAATGCTGGGGGAGCCAGTGGTGCTCCCGTTCAGGACTCATCCGGGTATCATCGGAGTACATGTACGCATGGGTATTGATGACCACGCTGTGGGACGGATGTGCCTCGATCACCCCGGAAGCCCAGTCCAGCACCTTGTTCCTGGGGCCGAATTCCAGCGAAAGCACCAGCCACCGGATTCCTCCGGCCTTAAAGGTGTACCAGATATTGTCCATCTTCGCCTCTTCGAAAGCGCCCCCGAAACCTTCGGTCTTTCGGTACTTTTCATAAGGGAAGTATGCATTGAACAGGTCCGTGTTCCTCACATCCGCACTGCCATCCGTGCCGATGTCGTGGTTCCCTATGCAGAACACATAGGGCACCTTCCCGTCCATCAGCTTCATCGCATCTGCGGCAACTTCCCATTCCACGGGGGTATTGTGGTTTGTGATATCTCCCTGGTGAAGGACAAACGCAATACTGTCTGAATTCTCAGCGATCCATGCTGTCTGGGCGTTGAATATTTCCGGATAGGACTCGGAATACACCTGTGTATCCGGGAGCAGCACGATCCTTAATGAATCTTCCCTTTTGCATGAGATACTGAAAATGATCGCCGGGAGCGCACAGAGTAGCAGGAGGGATCTGTTCATTTCTTTCAATTTTTTTAATGGTGGACGATGATCAGGAAAAAATGCAGCATCAATCCCTTAAACTTACATAAAATATTTCAGGTCACCGCGATGGAATTAGTCCACATCAACGGCGGCTTTTATGGCAATATTTAGTAACTTTTTGCCACCACTTTAACCATCAAATATACGATTCCATGAAAAAGTCATCCTTCCCTGTATCGCTTTTAACCGTGATCATGACATGCACACTGCTGTCTTTCATGCCGGGAGAAAGGCCGGATTCAGTAGTGCCCGTGTACCTGGACACTTCCTGTTCTTTCGAAGAAAGGGCCGCAGACCTGGTCTCCAGGCTCACCATCGAAGAGAAGCAGACCCTGCTGGGAAATACGATGGCCGCCGTCCCCCGCCTGGGCATCAATTCCTACAATGTTTGGGGGGAAGCCCTGCACGGAGTGGTCGGGATGTTCAATCCCAATTATGAATCCGCCACATCATTCCCCAACAGCGTGGCACTGGGCGCATCCTGGGATCCGGCTTTGATGGAACGAGAAGCGACCGCGATCTCCGACGAGGCAAGGGCAGTCAACCATCTCTCCATCAACGGGCTTACCTACTGGTCGCCGGTTGTCGAACCGGCCAGGGATCCCAGGTGGGGAAGAACAGGCGAGGCATACGGCGAAGATCCCTTCCTGGTTTCTGAAATAGCGGGGGGGTTTATCCGGGGCCTGATGGGCAACGACTCCGAATACCTGAAGGCGGTGCCCACCGGAAAGCACTTTTTTGCCAACAACAGCGAGTACAACAGGCATACGGGGAGTTCAGACATGGACGACAGGGATGCCAGGGAGTATTACCTCCTTCCCTACAAAAGGCTCATCGAAAGGGATGACC
>DSDZ01000376.1 GCA_011048475.1 Bacteroides sp.
TAGTTATTACGTTGTCAGATATTTTACCCCTTCCAGATACGAACTTCCATGCATGCAACTCTTTATAAACATATATGCCGTCCCTTGCCTTCAAATGATGGCGATAGTCCTTTATTTGATTAAAGCATATTCTCCAAGTATGTTCAGGAATTGAAAGAGCAGAAAATACTGAAATCTCCTCGTCTTTTGAATCATCAATGTAAACAAGGTCCATTAGTAAAAACTTGAGTTAAGGGAATTATTATCACCTTAGGGTATAACATATATTCTGCAGCCTACTGCGGTGTAGGATGCTGATACAGGATTAATACACTGTGGTTTTAACGGGATAATATGATCGTTGTCTTTGCAAGTGTTTAAATATTATGCTGGAGATTTTATTTGGAACATTGATTTTCTCAATGCTTCGCCACGCGACTCCCAGGATTATCAGTTGAGAGTGCCGCAAGTATTCTGCCTTGTGTTCAAGTTAAAAAAAACTTTGACGGTGCAAGTTGATCATGATCTACCTGAACAGCAGCGGGGCCAGCTCTGAGAGGTAGATCCGCCAGTTGCTCCAGGTGTGTCCCCCGCCGGTCTCAAGATAAACAACTTCCATGTCATGCTTTTTCATTTCCGCCACCAGGTTTAGCGCTGCATCATGCAGGAAATCATCCGTGCCGCATCCGATCCAGTAAAGCTCGTACCCAAATTCCTTCAGGTGCTGCATGCGGGCTTCCATGTCCGGAAACCAGTCCCTTCCGGAACGGTCGTCCCTTGTGATCCCCATGCTCATCACCCCGTAATAAGCGAACATCTCCGGGTAATCGAATCCCAGGTTCATGGTCTGCATGCCGCCCATGGAAAGGCCGGAGACAGCCCTGTTCTCTCTTCCGTCCAGTATCTGGTAATGGTCTTCCACATAAGGGATCACATCTTTCACCAGGCTTTCTTCAAACCGGCGTGTTCCCATATCGAAGACGCCACCCCGCTGTCTATCTTCCTCGAGGACGGGTTCCTCGCCCGGTGCAGCCGCATCTCCCGGATTCCCGTTGGTCATCACCACGATCATGGGCCTGCACCGGTTCTCCGCGATCAGGTTGTCCATGATCTGACAGGTCCGTCCCAGCGTAGTCCAGGCATCCTCGTCACCCCCGCCTCCGTGGAGCAGGTACAGCACCGGGTATTCCTCACCGCCCTGTTCGTAACCTGGGGGAGTGTACACATACATCCTCCGGTGCATTTCCAGCGTGGGTGATTCATACCATACTTTGGCAAGGGTGCCGTGGGGTACATCCCTGACCATGTACAGCGAAGATCCCTCTCCGGGCACCAGCAGCATGCTTTCAAACCTCCTGCCGTCCCGGACTATGCTTGTATTGGCAGGGTCCAGCAGCTTCACGCCGTCCGCGTAAAAAGCATAGGTATATATCTCCGGTTCCAGAGGTCCCACCGTGACCGACCAGAGTCCGGTGTCGTTCTTTACCATCGGCAGGCGCTCGCCCCACTCCATCCATCCCCCGTTGAGCACAATCCCGGAAGCCTCAGGTGCAAACAGGTTGAACGTGACAGTGCGGTCTGGTTGCAGCTCCGGCGATCTTACCCGGCTGAACCGCCAGGGAGCTTCCTGTCCCGATCCTGCAATGATCGAACAGAACAGGAAGGCGAAAATGGTCAGATTTTGTTTCATTTGCTTAAATTTCAAACTGATTGATCGAAGAATTTTGGTTACATTTATGCGACACCCGGTGAAATGTCCGGCTTCTGATCCTAAAGTTAATCAAACAGCAGAATTAACCATTTAAAATCTGATGAAATGAAATCCACAGAAAAATTCAGCCCTCCGATGAACCTGTTATGGATCCTCTTTTCGGGACTGATCCCGCTGGTCTTTACATCTTCTTGTACAACACAGCAGGAAACCGGGGCCGAAGAAGTCGGCCAGGTACTTTTCCTGGGCGATGAGATCGCCATTGCCGAAACGGAATACGGGAAGGTCCAGGGATTCATCCTCCGGGGGATCTACCAGTTCAGGGGGATCCCATACGGGGCTAACACCGGCGGGAAGAACCGGTTCATGCCGCCGCAGAAGCCGGAACCCTGGGAAGATGTGTTCCCGGCAGTCTGGTGGGGGAATTCCGCTCCCCAGATCATGGAAGGCCGCTACGATAATCCCTGGGCATCATTCGTGGATCACTGGAATTACGACGCGGTCAGCGAGGACTGCCTGAGGCTGAACGTTTGGACACCGGCACTTGCAGACGGGAAGAAGCGACCGGTGATGGTCTGGTTCCACGGCGGCGGTTATACCAACGGAAACGGGATCGAGCAGGACGGATATAAGGGTGAGAACCTGAGCCGCAAAGGGGATATCGTATTTGTATCGGTGAACCACCGGCTGGGGCCCATCGGGTTTTCAGACCTTTCCGGGGTGGGCGGCCCTGAATTTGCCAGCTCCGGAAACGTGGGGGCGCTGGATATGGTTGCCGCCCTGGAATGGGTGCACGAGAACATCGCCGCATTCGGCGGGGATCCGGACAATGTGACCATTATGGGCCAGTCCGGCGGAGGAGCAAAGGTGTGTGTTCTTCTGGCCATGCCGGCAGCCGAAGGGCTGATCCACAAGGCAGTTCCGCTGAGCGGATCCACGATCGAGGCCATGGACCGGGAATATAGCAGGAAAGTAGGTGAATATATCCTGAAGGAGGCGGGACTGGCTCCTTCCGAAATCCACAAGCTGCAGGAGATGCCATGGGAAGAATACATCCATCTGGCCAACCGTGCGGCAAGGAAATGTGCGGAGGAACAGGGAGAAAGCGGGCGGATGCGGGGAAGCTTCGGTCCTGTTGGTGACGGCGTGCACCTGCCGGAAGGAACATTCTTTTCCGACCCAAACGGGCTTTCATCGGAAGTACCCATGTTAATCAGCAGCACGTTCCATGAATGGTCCATGGCACGGACCAATCCGGAGCTGGAGGAGATCACTGCAGAAGGGGCGAAAAAGATGCTCGGGGAACAGCGGGGATTCCGGGTCAGCCTGGGAGAAAAGGCCGCAGAAGTGTATGATGCATACGCGGAAGCCTTCCCGGACGCCAAACCCGTGGAGATCATGACCCTGATCAGCAGCAACCGCAAAGGGGTTATCCGGACGGCCAATGCCAAGGCCGGTCAGCAGGCACCGGTATACGTGGCCTGGTTCGGATGGGAACCGCCCCTTTTCAACGGACGCATGAGGGCTTTCCACTGCCTGGATATCTGCTTCTGGTACGCCAACACGGACCTGATGCTCACCCATACGGGCGGAGGCAAGCGGCCCAGGGATCTGTCCGATAAAATGTCCGGTGCACTTTTGCAGTTCATGCGAACCGGAGATCCCAACGGCGGGGGACTGCCCGACTGGCCCGCATATACCGTTGAGAACGGTGAAACCATGATCCTGAACGATGTTTGCACCGTTCAGAATGATCCTGACAGGGAGGCCCGGAACAAGATCCCCGGTTAGATCAGAATTCCGCTTGCCTGAAGTTCCGGCTGTTATATCAGGAAAGCGAGTTTCCGTTTGATGTCAGCGTTGATCTCCCTGACCACCGCTTCCACTTCGGTTTCGGAGACCTGCTTGATCCCGGCGATCTCCTCCACCGTCATCTGGTTTACCAGGTAGAGGTCCATAATGGTTCGTTTGAAAACCGGCAGTTTCGCCAGTTCTCTCTCGATGAATGTGTGGATTTCTTCCTGGTTGAGCCGCAGGGTGATTTCATCCAGCAGGCTTTCTTCATCTTCCCCATAGATCAGGTCTTCCGCGGAGTACCGGTCCGGAACCTGACCCGCATCGTCGAGTTCTTCCACCGGGATGATCTCGTTTTCAGCATCCACCGTAAACCCCTCCTCCAGGGATTGATACTCAGCATCCACCAGCCTGTCCAGCTGTTCGAAATGAGATTCTTCAAAGTCGATCTCCCGGAATTTCTCTTTCAGGATCTCATCCGCCTGATGAAAGAGCCACGCCCTGGCTTCCTGTTTTCCTTCGGGAACCTGATCAAACCGGTCATAGATTTTCAGGTACAGCTCATCAAGCAACTCCTGGATTTTGAATTTCCCCCTGTTGATCGCGGTGGTCATCTCCGCCGATTTGATCCTGCGTTTGACATAACCGGCCACATCCCCGAGGATGATCTTCAGAAGCTGATTGAATACCATTCTGTCCTTCTCCCTCTTTAACTCCTGAAGACCTGCCAGGTGATCCATAAAAGCTGCGCTCTGCCGGTCTTTGCGACGGTACAGGTACTCCTTCCTTTCCTTGTGTATATTCTTGCTGACAGTCAGCCTCATGCGATCAAAGAGAGCGTGCAGAAGGGCTTCCATGTCAGAACCTTTTTGCTTCAGGTAGATCATGTCTCCCTTCAGGTTCACCACCACGGACACCTGGTAGTTACTGCCCCCAACCGCATTGAAATATATATCCGCAACCGCAGCCTTTGGATAGCCTCGTGTAATCCTCCCCATTCGATCCATCTGCTTCCTGATGATCTCTCTTGCTTCTGACCGGACGTGTCTGTTTTTAATCGATTTTTCGTTGTGGATAATGTAGTTCATGGCTCCATGGTTTTTCCGCTTATTCGCCATCAAAGACCATACCGATCAGCACCACCCGGCCGGCGTAAAACGGTCCCGGACTCAGCATGTCACATTGTCTGATTCTGGCCAAAATATCATGCCATTATGGCGCCTATATCCGAAACCAGGGGGCCCTCCCATTCCTCCAAATCTTTTATCATAGTGCTGATTTACAAGGTATTGGATAAACGATTCCGGCAGAGAGCTGTGGCTGGCATGTGATTTGAGAATTAAGTGCAGGAGTTATGAACGAAATGTCTAACCATAAAAAAAGGAGGTAACCATGACACTGGCAAGATTAACAAACAACTGGCTTCCATCGGTTCCTTCCATGTTCGACAGAATGTTTGAAGGAGACCTGATGGACTGGAACACCTGGAATTTCGCAGGGACCAATTCAACCATGCCCGCGGTCAATGTGAAGGAAAACGACAATGAATACAGCATTGAAGTGGCAGCACCGGGGCTGAGCAAAAAAGATTTCAAAGTAAACTATGAGAACGGCAGGCTGACCATCTCTTCCGAGAAGAAGGATGAGCGTGAGGAAAAGGACGGGGACAGGATCACCCGCCGTGAATTCAGCTACCGCTCCTTCCAGCGTTCATTCACCGTTCCGGAAGAAGTGGTGGATGCGGAAAAGATCGATGCGAAATACACCGACGGGATTCTGCACCTGACCCTCCCCAAACGGGAAGAAGTCAAACCCAGACCTGCCAAGCAGATCAAGATCTCTTAATGAGGGAATCTCGGTACCTTTCCGGGGATCCAATAAAAAAGATGGGCCGGCATATCAGCCAGGCCCATTTTTTTGGATATAAATACGTACTTTTGCGGCAGGCGTGATTTAAGATATTGTTCTCCCCTGCACTTTCTTTTGAATCCCGTTTTAATATTTTTTCAATGCGGCAACTGGTCATTACACAACAAATAACCCAGCGTAACGAAGCTTCCATTAACAGGTATTTCCAGGAGATCAGCAAATATCCGATGATCTCCGCCGAGGAAGAGGTGGAATTATCGGTCAGGATCAGAA
>DSDZ01000377.1 GCA_011048475.1 Bacteroides sp.
GCCTCGATCAGTTTCAGATCCTTTCGCTTGAGGACCGAGTTGTCATCCCTGAGCTTTCTGGCCGTAATGATCTGTCCCGGTTTGTATTCCTGGGCATCTCCCGGATCAACCACCACCTTCTTTCCGTAGATCCAGTCATTCTCATCCATGAATTCCCACTTATCAACCACCTGTTTCTCAAGGAACTTGGTATCGCCCGGATCAATGATCTCCACCTTCCGCATCATCTGGCGGACAATGATCTCAAAATGCTTATCGTTGATCTTCACACCCTGCATCCTGTACACCTCCTGCACTTCGTTCACGATGTACTCCTGGACTTTGGTGGGGCCCTTGATGGCCAGAATGTCAGCCGGGGTGATGGCTCCGTCCGACAGGGGCATCCCCGCGCGGACATAGTCGTTTTCCTGGACCAATATCTGCTTAGAAAGCGGAACCAGGTATTTTTTCACCTCTCCTGCCTTGGATGTGATGATGATCTCCCGGTTTCCCCTTTTGATCTTCCCGAATTCAACCTCTCCGTCGATCTCCGACACGACTGCCGGGTTCGAGGGGTTCCTGGCTTCAAAAAGCTCGGTGACACGGGGCAGACCGCCCGTAATGTCGCCCGATTTACCCACCGCCCTGGGGATCTTCACCAGGATCTCACCGGCTTTCACTTTGTCTCCTTCCGATACGGCAATGTGCGCCCCCACCGGCAGGTTATAGTTCTTCACCAGTTCGCCCTTGTCATCCATGATCCTGACCAGCGGATTCTTGGTACGGTCCCTGCTCTCCACAATCACCTTTTCCTTGAATCCTGTCTGTTCGTCGGATTCCTCCCTGAAGGTCACCCCCTCGATCACGTTCTCAAAACTTACCTTTCCGGGTACCTCGCTAATAATTAATGCGTTATATGGATCCCACTCGCAGATCAGGTCCCCTTTCTTCACCGCCGCCCCGTTCTTTACATACAGTTTTGAACCGTAGGGGATGGTGTGGGTGGTCAGGGAGATCCCCGTATTTTTATCCACCACCCGCAGTTCGGCCAGCCGGCCGATCACCACATCCACCTGCTGTCCGGTTTCATCGGTCACGGGGACCATCCGCAGTTCTTCGATCTCGGCCACACCGTCATATTTGGATATGACACTGGACTCGGAGGTGATATTGGAGGCGGTCCCTCCCACATGGAAGGTCCTCAGCGTAAGCTGGGTGCCCGGTTCCCCGATGGACTGGGCAGCGATCACACCCACCGCTTCGCCCATCTGGACCATCTTCCCAGTAGCCAGGTTCCGGCCGTAACATTTTGCGCAGACACCTTTTTTCGATTCACAGGTGAGCACGGAACGGATCTCCACCTGTTCGATGGGAGAGTCTTCAATGACCAGTGCAATGTCTTCCGTGATCTCCTCACCCGACTCGATAATCAGGTCCCCTGTGAGGGGATGGTACACATCGTGCACGGTGGTACGTCCCAGGATCCTCTCGTACAAAGTTTCCACCACCTCTTCATTTTTCTTGATGGCCGAGGCCACCAGTCCGCGCAGGGTTCCGCAGTCCGGCTCCTGGATGATCACATCCTGGGAAACATCCACCAGACGCCTCGTCAGGTAACCCGCGTCAGCGGTTTTCAGTGCCGTATCGGCCAGACCTTTCCGGGCACCGTGGGTGGAGATGAAGTACTCCAGGACCGAAAGCCCCTCCTTGAAATTGGAAAGAATCGGGTTCTCGATGATCTCCGAGCCGCTGGAGCCGGATTTCTGTGGTTTGGCCATCAGTCCCCTCATCCCTGAAAGCTGGCGGATCTGCTCCTTGGAACCCCGCGCACCCGAATCCAGCATCATGTAAACAGGATTGAAACCCTGCTTGTCGGAACTCAGCTGTTTCATGAGGGACTGGGTGAGCCTTGCATTGGTGTGGGTCCACACATCAATGATCTGGTTGTATCTTTCGTTGTTTGTGATCACACCCATGTTGTAACTGGCGACCACCTCATCCACCTGGGCATACCCGTCGGTGACGAAATTCTCTTTTTCGGTGGGGATGATCACATCATCCAGGTTGAAGGAGAGCCCTCCCTTGAATGCCATTCCGTACCCCAGGTTCTTGATATCGTCGAGGAATTTGGCCGTCTTGGCAGTACCGGTGACCTTGAGCACCCTTCCGATGATGTCCCTGAGGGACTTTTTGGTCAGCAGATCGTTGATGAATCCGATCTCTTTCGGGACCACTTCATTGAACAGCACGCGACCCACGGTTGTTTCGATGAGCTCTGTCTCTCCCTCCTTTCCCCCAATTTTGGGGATCCGCACCTTGATGATGGCGTGCAGTTCGACCTTCCTCTCGTTGTATGCGATGATCACTTCCTCGGGGGAATAGAACAGCATGCCTGCACCTTTCACCGGATCGTCCGGCAGGTTGTGCTTCGCCTTTGTGATATAATAGAGCCCCAGAACCATGTCCTGCGAGGGCACGGTGATGGGAGCACCATTGGCTGGATTGAGGATGTTGTGGGAGGCAAGCATCAGGATCTGGGCCTCAAGGATCGCTGCATTTCCCAGAGGAAGATGCACCGCCATCTGGTCACCGTCGAAGTCCGCATTGAACGCCGTACAGACCAGCGGGTGCAGCTGGATCGCCTTCCCTTCGATCAGTTTGGGCTGGAATGCCTGGATCCCCAGCCTGTGCAGGGTCGGTGCCCGGTTGAGCAGCACCGGATGCCCCTTCAGGACATTCTCCAGGATATCCCAGACCACCGGGTCTTTCCGGTCAACGATCTTCTTGGCCGATTTCACCGTCTTCACAATTCCCCTCTCAATCAGTTTCCTGATGATGAACGGTTTGTAGAGTTCTGCGGCCATGTCTTTCGGGAGACCGCATTCATGGAGCTGCAGTTCGGGACCGACCACGATCACCGAACGGGCCGAGTAGTCGACCCGTTTCCCGAGCAGGTTCTGACGGAACCTTCCCTGCTTCCCTTTCAAACTATCTGACAGCGATTTAAGAGGACGATTGGCATCCGTCTTCACCGCATTGGCCTTCCGGGAATTGTCAAACAGCGAATCCACGGCTTCCTGGAGCATCCGCTTTTCGTTCCGAAGGATCACCTCCGGGGCCTTGATCTCGATCAGCCGCTTCAGGCGGTTGTTGCGGATGATCACCCGCCGGTACAGATCATTCAGATCCGACGTGGCAAAGCGCCCTCCGTCCAGGGGAACCAGCGGCCTCAGTTCGGGAGGGATCACCGGGACCACCTTCACGATCATCCATTCGGGCCGGTTCACCCCTTTGGACGCCCTGAAAGCTTCCACCACCTGCAGGCGCTTCAGCGCCTCGTTCTTTCTTTGCTGGGAAGTCTCTGTTCCCGCCTTGTGCCTGAGCGAGTAGGAGAGTTCATCAAGATTGAGTCTTGAAAGCAGCATGTGCAGCGCTTCGGCACCCATCCCCGCAATGAACTTGTCGGGGTGGTCATCTTCAAGGAGCTGGTTCTCCTTGGGCAGGCTGGCCGTAATATCCAGGTACTCGTCCTCGGTGAGGAAGTCCAGGTAATTTACCCCGTCGGCCTCCTTCACCCCCGGATTGATCACCACATATCTTTCATAATAGATAATGGAATCAAGCTTCTTGGTGGGCAGTCCGAGCAGGTACCCGATCTTGTTGGGCAGTGAACGGAAATACCAGATGTGTGCAACAGGCACCACCAGCGAAATGTGCCCCATCCGTTCACGGCGCACCTTCTTTTCTGTCACCTCAACCCCGCACCGGTCACATACGATCCCCTTGTAACGGATCCGCTTGTATTTTCCGCAGTGACACTCATAATCCTTCACCGGTCCGAATATCCGCTCGCAGAACAACCCGTCCCTTTCCGGCTTGTAGGTCCGGTAGTTGATCGTTTCCGGTTTCAGGACCTCACCGCTCGACCGCTCCAGAATTTCTTCCGGGGAAGCCAGACCAATGGAAATTTTTGAGAAGCTGCTTTTGACTTTGGTGTCTTTCCTGAATGACATATATGTAATTATTTATTGTTACCAATGACTCTCATACCCCGGGCCCGCGGCCCGCTGAAGCAGGATCAGACCAGGTTCATGCTCAGTCCCAGTCCGCGCAGTTCATGAAGCAGAACGTTCAGTGACTCCGGAATCCCGGGGGTCGGCATGGGTTCTCCCTTCACAATGGCTTCATAGGCTTTGGCCCTTCCGATCACGTCATCCGATTTCACGGTAAGGATCTCCTGGAGAATATTTGCTGCACCGAATGCCTCCAGTGCCCACACCTCCATCTCACCGAACCGCTGTCCCCCGAACTGGGCCTTCCCGCCCAGGGGCTGCTGGGTGATCAGCGAATAAGGTCCGATGGAACGGGCGTGCATCTTATCCTCCACCATATGCCCCAGCTTGAGCATGTAGATCACTCCCACGGTGGCCGGCTGGTCGAACCGCTCGCCGGTCCCCCCGTCATAGAGATAGCTCACCCCGTACCTGGGAAGCCCTGCCTTATCGGTCAGATCATTGATGTGATCGATCTTGGCCCCGTCGAAAATGGGGGATGAGAATTTCATCCCGAGTTTGCTTCCGGCCCATCCGAGCACCGTTTCATAGATCTGCCCCAGGTTCATCCTGGAGGGCACACCCAGCGGATTCAGCACGATGTCCACCGGCGTCCCGTCCTCCAGGAAGGGCATGTCCTCCTGACGGACGATCTTGGCCACGATTCCCTTGTTCCCGTGACGTCCCGCCATTTTGTCCCCCACGGTGATCTTCCGCTTTTTGGCCACATATACCTTTGCAAGCTGGATGATCCCCGAGGGAAGTTCATCACCGCTGGAGATGCTGTGCTTCTTGCGCTTGTAGAGCCCGTCGATCTCCTTGAACTTGATGCTGTAATTGTGCAGCAGGTCCCTGATCAGGTCGTTCTTGTGCTTGTCGGTGGTCCATTTGGTCGGGTTCACATTGGTGAAGTCCAGCTCCTGCAGCTGTTTCAGCGTGAATTTGTTCCCCTTGGGGATCACATCCGCATTGAAGAAATCCTTCACTCCCTGGGATGTTTTCCCGTTGACCAGTTCAAACAGCTTTTCCACCAGCTGGCCCCTGAGCTCTGTCACGTTCCTGCTGTATTCCTCTTCGATCTTTTCCAGGATCTGCTTGGTTGCCGGCCTGGATTTCCGTTCCTTGATGGTCCTGGAGAACAGCTTCTTGTCGATGACCACCCCGTACAGGGAGGGCCCCGCTTTCAGGGAAGCATCCTTCACATCACCCGCTTTGTCACCGAAGATGGCCCTCAGCAGCTTTTCCTCGGGCGAAGGATCCGATTCCCCTTTCGGGGTGATCTTCCCGATGAGGATGTCCCCCGGTGCCACTTCGGCTCCGATCCTGATCAGTCCGTTCTCATCCAGGTTCCTGGTGGCCTCCTCGCTCACGTTTGGAATGTCGGAGGTCAGCTCTTCCAATCCCCGCTTGGTATCCCTCACTTCCAGAAGGTATTCGTCCACGTGGATGGAGGTAAAGGTATCTTCCCGCACCAGGTTTTCCGAGACCACGATGGCGTCCTCGAAATTGTATCCCTTCCAGGGCATGAAGGCCACCATCAGGTTCCTTCCCAGCGCAAGCTCACCCTGGTGGGTGGCATATCCC
>DSDZ01000379.1 GCA_011048475.1 Bacteroides sp.
TCATAAGGGTGTTGAAGAAGTGGGAACGATCAGGGAGACATTTTTTCAATCGCAGCTGGGCGTGGAACACGAAATCACCCTTCCGTCAAAAGGAGATTTTCTGGTGGACGGGAAATATACTTTTGAGATAGGAGGCAGGAGCAAAACAGCCACACAGATAAGGGATCTGCCGGATGCTTATCTTGGACTGGATGACATTGAAAATGGGGTGCTCAACCGGATCCCTCTATGGATGTTTGGATTTTTGTATTGAACCGGAAGGATCACCTGGCCACCCACCGTCCGAAGAGCACATCATAAATCCCGTAGTAGGAGTGTCCCTCCCGGTCGTTTTCCCGGTAAACAAGTTCCATCTTCTGCAGCGACTGGAGGGAGCGCAGGACACTGGAGGGGTTCCCCAGTGCATGCCCGGAGATGAAATCCGATGAAGTGGGCTGGTATACCCTGCCTTCCCGGGCGACGGCCTTCAGGAGATCCCACTGTGATTTTGTCAGCATCTCCCTGTATCCGTAAAAAACGAATTCCTGTTCCTTCAGGATCCTGGCAGCTTCTTCTTTCCAGATCCCTGTCGTGATTTCTTTGTCCGGCGAGAGGAACACCCTGTTGCATAATAGCTGTACGTAATAGGTATGAAGGTCTGTCCAGCGTAACATCTCTGTGACAGTTTCATCCGAGATGGATCTGGAATGTTTCCTGTACTGCTTCACAATGAAGTCACGGTAAATGCTTTCCTCGAGTTTGCCGATTTTCATGAATTGCGTGCTCCTGAAAAAAGGCTTTTCGGGATTGGTGAACATATCTTTCATCAGGTGCTGCTGACTTCCGGAAAAAATAAAAGTCGTGTTCCGCAATTGCTGCATCACGGATCGAAGCCAGGCTTCGGTTTGCTTTTCCGGGTACTCCAGGATCTGCTGGAATTCATCAATGGCGATGACCACGGGTTTGGACTGCTCTTCCAGCACCTGAAACAGTTCGGTCATGGTTTTCCTGCTTTCATCGGGAGCGCTGCGAATGAATACCTGGGGAGTCCCGCTCAGGGGATCATAGCTGATAACCGGACGAAGGGATTTGATCATCCGCCACACGCTCCTGCCCAGTTTGCTCCTTTCGGAATATTGGGAGGCCATGGCCGTAGAGAACCTGTCCAGCATATCGCCTAAAGATTCTGTGGGCAGGATATCCATATAGATGGTGATATATTCCGAACGCAGCTGATGGAACAGGTGGTGGATCAGCGCGGTTTTCCCGAGTCTCCTCAAAGCGGTCAGGGTGGTCGGGTTCCCGCCCCGGATGTTCCTGGTGAGCTGGTCCAGTTCTTCCCTGCGATCACAGAAATACGCAGGTCCGAAGTAACCTGTTACGGGAAACGGGGTCGGTGGTTTTTTCATCCTGATACAATTTATAATATACAATATGCAATTTACAAAATGTAAATTAATTAAGCAGCAGAAATATTCATATTTCAGTTGAAAGGACTTAATTCCTATATTAGGGAAGCAAATCAACATCCCCCGGAACAATGAAAAAAATATCGCTTATTTTGCTGGCCCTCGGATTGGCAGTTTTTTGCGCTCCGGTCAATCTGATCATCGCACAGGAAAGCCATCAGCCACCTGCCTGTCTTTCTGCCGAGGAGGACCGGCAGAACATGATGGACCAGCTGGGGATCACCGAGCTGAGGCCCGGACGGAATGCCGATGCAAATGCCCCGAATCCTGCCAATTACGATGAATCGCTGGCAAATCCTTACCCGGAATTACCCGATCTGCTCACCATGAAAAACGGGAAAAAAGTGAAAACTCCCGAGATGTGGTGGGAGAAACGAAGACCGGAGATCGCGGAAGCTTTTGCCAGGGAAGTATACGGCCGCGTGCCGGAAAACACCCCTGAAGTCACCTGGGAGGTGGTGCTCTCCGAGCGTGAATTCATCGGATGGAACCCGGTGATCGCCAAAAAGGTGATCGGCCATGTGGACAATTCCGAATATCCCCTCATTGACGTGGATATCTCCATGGTGGTGGTCACCCCGGCAAGGGCGGAAGGACCTGTACCTGTGCTGATGATGTTCGGTCCTGCATACCTGCCCGCACCAGCGCAACCCAATATGGAGGATTTTGAAATACTGAATGATGCGGTCAGGGAACTGCTTTCGAGGGATACTGCCATCAAACGGATTCTGGAGAAATATCCGGCCTATGATCCGCTGGTCAGGCCCCAGCGGGTCTCACAGTTCGGATTTTACATGCCCGAGCGGGGCGAGCCGTCTCCCACCCAGCAGCTCATCGAGGCCGGATGGGGATATGTGCAGATCGATCCTTCCTCCATCCAGGCAGACAATGGTGCGGGACTGACATGCGGGGGGATCATCGGCCTTGTGAATAAGGGACAACCGCGGAAACCGGACGACTGGGGGGCACTGCGTGCATGGGCATGGGGGGCCGCCCGCGCACTGGATTACCTGGAAACGGATCCGGGGGTGGATGCCGGAAAGGTCGGGATCGAAGGGGTCTCGCGATACGGGAAAGCAGCGCTGGTGACCCTGGCATTCGAGGAGCGGTTTGCATTCGGGCTGATCGGATCCTCCGGGAAAGGGGGGACCACCCTTCACAGAAGAAGTTTCGGCGAGGCCGTGGAAAACCTGACCGGGGGCGAGTACTATTGGATGGCAGGCAATTATCTGAAATACGGCGCTTCGAAAGGGAAAAACGGCGAGATGAATGCCGGCGATCTGCCTGTTGATTCCCACCAGCTGATCGCCATGTGCGCACCCCGCCTGGTGTTTATCAGCTACGGGATCCCGGAAAAAGGGGATGCGCACTGGCTGGACCATCAGGGAAGCTACATGGCGGCGGTGGCCGCACAACCTGCATTCAGGTTGCTGGGTGTGAAAGACATGGGGGTATCGGACGATTACATGAATGAAAAAATGCCGGAAGTCCACCAGGGACTCCTGGACGGGAACCTGGCATGGCGGCAGCACGACGGCGGTCATACGGACGCTCCCAACATGAAACATTTCATTGAATGGGTGAATGGACACCTGGAGGAGTGAGCAGGATCCGGTGAAGGCAAGGTCCGGTGTACTTCAGGAAGCGGTGGTGAATATCGATTGCCGGTAAAGCAAAATGCTCTGGCAATGAGAAATATATGACCACATGTCATGGTCGGACCATAAAATATTGTATCTTGGCCCAAAATAATTTTCAGTTGAAAACGGTAAGATATTTCCAGGCACTGGGATCATTCAAAAATTACTACCGATCGATGAATGAAATCCTGGTCACGGCGTTCGGCAGAATACAAATGCTTCACTATCCCTTTTATCTGAAGGAGGATGAATCATTTGAGGAACGGCAGCAAAACCTTATTGATCATTGTATTTCTTATATCGGGGACCTGCGGGAGAAACATATACTTGAGGTAGGATGTGGCAACGGGCTGAACTGTCACTATATTGAAGGCAGATACGGGGCAAAGCGCATCACCGGGATCGATTTGAGCGATGAAAACCTTGGAATTGCCAGAAAACATGTTGAAAACACAAAGATCAGTTTCATCCGGGATAACGCACAGGAACTGGTTCATATCCCGGATCATTCAATGGATGTGATCATCTGCGTTGAAAGCGCATTCCATTATCCTGATAAAAATGCCTTCTTCCGGCAGATAAAGCGGGTCCTGAAACCCGACGGGGTTTTTCTGATTGTGGATATTGTTCGATTGCCCGGAGATGCAGGAAGATCTTTGTGGTTCTGGAAAAAGAGCAAACTCCTGTATCATGCAGACGAGATGGAATATAACCAATATTCTTCCGGTAACAATTTAGTATTTAAGCATAGAGAAAACCTTACCGATCGGATCATACGCGGATACGAAGGACATGTTTCCTGGATCAACCGCAATAATCTGAACCTGATCAATTACCTGTTGATGAAATTATTTACAATACTGCAGGTAAGGTTTAACATTGCGCAGCTCAAATCCCATAAACAATACATGCTCTTTTACGGGGGGCATCGGGATCAGGCATAACGATCAACGGGGTTCAATCCCGGCAAAACAAGCAAAATAACCAGCGTCATGAACAATTTTTTCCTGATCAGTTCCCTGATTTCATTGCCTGCACTGGTAGTGCCTGTACAAAATGTGTCCGGTCAGTCGAAGGACTATCAAGAGGCCCGAATCTATCTGACTGCCGAATCCACACACCAGTTGTTGCACGACGGAGGATTCCGGGCGTTTGAGCCCCTCGAACAACCAGACGAGAATTATCCGACCGTCATGATCGACGACGATGTCACCTTCCAGACCATTGAAGGTTTCGGGGGAGCCTTCACCGATGCTTCCGCAATAACCTTCGCAAAACTGCCGGATGATGTCCGGGCAGAATTCATCAAAGCCTGTTTTGATCCCGTGGAAGGTAACGGATACAACCTTTGCCGCACCACCATCCACAGCTGTGACTATTCCGGTGAGATGTACACCTATGCAGAAGTGGAAGGGGATAAAAAACTGAAGCATTTCACCATTGATCATGACATGCAGTACCGTGTTCCCATGATCAGGGCGGCCATGGAAGCAGCCGGGGGCAATCTGCGTTTCTTTGCTTCCCCGTGGAGTCCTCCGGGATGGATGAAAACCAACGGGGAGATGAAACACGGGGGCAAACTCCTTCCGGAATACCAACAGACCTGGGCCGATTATTTCGTGAAATATGTACAGGAATATGAAAAAATCGGGATCCCCATGTGGGGACTGACCGTGCAGAATGAGGCCATGGCCGTGCAGGTGTGGGAATCCTGTATTTTTACGGCGGAAGAAGAGAAGAATTTTGTGCGGGATTACCTGGGCCCCGCGCTGTGCCGGAACGGGATGGAAGATATCAGGCTGATGATCTGGGACCATAACAGGGGGATCATCTACCAGCGGGCCGAGGCAGCATACGAGGATCCGGAAGCGTCAAGATACATCTGGGGGACGGCTTTCCACTGGTACGTGGGCGATCATTTTGAAAACGTGCGGATGGTCCATGATGCCTACCCTGATAAAAATCTGCTGTATACCGAGGCCGGTATGGGCGGGTCATGGCGTTCCGCAGCAAACCTGGCAAGGAATGTGATCCATGACCTGAACAACTGGGCCAACGGATGGGTGTTCTGGAACCTGATCCTTGACGAGGAAAACGGCCCCCGGCATGCAGGAGGACTCCATGGAACGAATATCGTGAATGCGGACCTCTCCGCCGGAGAGGTCACCTACAATCCCCCGCACTATGTGTTCGGTCATTTTTCAAGGTTCATCAAACGGGGCGCAAAGAGGATTCCCTGTACCTCGAACAATGACGACCTGATCGCCACAGCTTTCATCAATCCGGACGGATCAGTTGCAACGGTGGTTCATAACCTGGACGGCCACGAGATGATGTTCCAGGTATGGATCGAGGGAAAAGTACTGAAATCCACCATCCCGGCCCGGGGTACAATGACCATGGTCTTATAGGAAGCCAGGGTAATTGGATCTTGTCAGGGCAGCCGGAAAAATCAGTATCATCATTTGATTTAATGTTAGAATATACAAATATACATTTGTAAAAGTGTATAGTTATGCAGAAA
>DSDZ01000474.1 GCA_011048475.1 Bacteroides sp.
CCATCATGGCGCGTTTCCCCTGGTGGTTCTTCAGATGCTCAAGCAGCCTGATCTGGGCTTCCTGCTCCACGGGCTGGTGGGTGGGCCCGTCCTCTCCCACCCGGAAAGCGTCATGGGTCCACACGTACTTCACAGGCAGTTCCATCAGCGCCGCCAGCCGCACGGCCGGCTTCATGAAATCGCTGAACACGAAGAAGGTCCCGACCACCGGGATCACCCCGCCGTGAAGGGCCATCCCGTTGGCAACGGCCGCCATGGTTAGCTCGCTGACGCCCGCCTGCAGGAATGAACCGCTGAAGTTGCCCCGGGTAAAGGCAGTGGTCTTTTTCAAAAACCCGTCGGTCTTGTCGCTGTTGGACAGATCGGCCGATGCGACGATCATGTTCTCCACCTTTCCGTGGAGGTGGGACAAAACCACCCCCGATGCGCCCCGGGTGGGGGATCCCGGTTTATGTTCGATGGCCGAGAAGTCGATCTCGGGCAGTTCCCCCTCCAGGAACTGCCTGTATTTAGCGGCCATCTCAGGATGGTCCTTCTCCCAGGCCGCCTGCATTTCCTTTTTCTCTGCCGCTTTTTTCCGCTTCCGCTCCAGCAGCTCCCGGTACGCCTTTTCCACTTCCGGGAAAACGGCAAACGGATTCTCAGGATCACCTCCCAGGTTTGCCACGGTCTTTTCGAAGGAGCCTCCGGCAGCTGAAAGGGGCATTCCGTGTGTGGAGGTCTGCCGCTCGAAACTGTTGCCGTTCTCATCCAGCGCCCCCTTCCCCATGGTGGTCTTCCCGATGATCAGTGTGGGACGCTCCGTTTCTTTGTGTGCCTTCTCCAGGGCATCCAGGATCTGCCGCGGATCGTTCCCGTCGATGGTGATCACATACCAGTTCCATGCCTCGTATTTTTTGGCCGTGTTCTCGTCCGTCACCGCCGAGGTCTCCGATGAGAGCTGGATGTCGTTGGAGTCATAGAACAGGATCAGATTGCTCAGGCCCAGGTATCCGGCCATCCGCCCGGCTCCCTGGGAGATCTCTTCCTGGATCCCCCCGTCAGATACGAAGGCATAGGTCCGGTGCGCCATCCATTCCCCGAAACGGGCCACCAGGAAACGCTCCGCAATGGCAGCCCCCACCGCATTCGTATGTCCCTGTCCCAGCGGTCCCGACGTGTTCTCGATCCCGCGGTTCACATCCAGCTCGGGGTGTCCCGGCGTACAGCTTCCCCACTGGCGGAAATTTTTCAGATCGTCCATGGAGTAATGTCCCGTCAGGGTAAGCATGCTGTAGATCATGGGCGACATGTGCCCCGGGTCCAGAAAGAACCGGTCCCGCAGCGGCCACGCCATGTCGTCGGGATCGAAGGTCAGGTACTCGGAATAGAGGATCTCCAGGTAATCGGCTCCCCCCATGGCACCCCCGGGGTGTCCCGATTTGGCTTTCTCGACCATGGCAGCCGAAAGGATCCTGATGTTGTCGGCAGCACGTTGATGAATCTTGATATCCATTGATGAAAAATGATTTGAATGAAAAGTCCGTTGAAATCCCTCGAAATTTGAAGTCCAAAAATACCGATTTCCATCGGTGTCTCAAAATATATATATCAACGGCGGGATACCGATTTTAGGAGAATTATTAGTAGTTTAACGCTGGTTAACGGAAAACGGGCAATCCATGGGTTTAAAATGCGGGATCATCGGGGTGGCCAACGTGGGGAAATCGACGCTGTTCAACTGCATGTCCACCACCCGGGTGGAAACTTCCAGTGCTGCATTCACCTCCACCCGCTCCAACCTGGGCGTGGTGGCGGTCCCCGATCCGCGGCTGTACCAGCTGGAAAAATTCCAGACCACCGAGAAGGTGACCCCCGCCACGGTGGACATCGTGGATATTCCCGGACTTGCCAGGGGATCCAGTCACGGCGAGGGTGTGGGGAACAAATTCCTGTCGGACATCCGAAACACCGATGCGCTGATCCATGTGCTGCGTTGCTTCGACGACGACCGGCTGCCCCACATCGAGGGGTCGGTGGACCCGGTGAGGGATATCCAGACCATCGACCTGGAACTGCAGGTGAAGGACCTGGAGTCGGTGGAGAAAAAACTGGAGCGTCTGGCCAAAGTGGCCAAGGCGGGGGACAAAGATGCCAGGGCGGGAATGCAGGTGCTGGAGAGATACAGGGCACACCTGGAAGATTTCAGGAACATCCGGACCCTGGAAGTGGATGCCTCGGAGAAAAAGCATGCGGAGGATTTGTTCCTGCTTACCAGCAAACCGGTGCTCTACGTCTGCAATGTGGAGGATGAAGCGGCCCTGACGGGAAACCACCACACGGAACGGGTAAAATCATACCTGGCCGGGGAAGGGAAAGAGGTCCTGGTGCTGGCTGCAAGGCTGGAATCGGAAATTGCCGAACTGGAGGAGGAAGCGGACCGGAAAGCCTTCCTGGCGGATGCGGGACTGGAGGAGCCGGGGGTGAACAAGCTCATCCGCTCGGCTTACGCGCTGCTGGACCTGATCTCGTTTTTCACCATGGGCCCCAAAGAGATCCGGGCGTGGACCATCCGCAAAGGGGCACTGGCCCCCGAGGCGGCCGGGGCGATCCACAGCGATCTGCAGCGGGGATTCATCCGCGCGGAGGTGATCAGGTACGAGGACATGGTTGCCCTGGGTTCCGAGCAGGCCTGCCGGAACGCGGGGAAACAGATGGTGGAAGGGAAGAATTACCTGGTCCGGGACGGGGACATCCTGCACATCCGTTTCAATGTATGACCATGCGGCCTCCCCGGACCCCGTTATTCCCCCTGTTCCTGGAACCTTTTCTGCTCCGGGGGTTTCTTTTGCCCCCGAGGTTTCTCCTGCACCGGGGGCTTCTACTGCTCATGACGGGTTTTTTGATGTGCGCCGCCCTTCCGGCACAGTGGCTGCAGGGGGAGATCGACGGGGATGACATGGCGGCGGACCTCTCGGAGGCACGCACATTTCTCAAATATCCCACCTACGGACAGTACCTGCAGATGATGCAGGGCTTTGCGGCGGATCATCCCGGGATCTGCCGGCTGGACACCTTCGGGGTATCGGTGGAGGGACGCCTCCTCCTGGCCCTGAAGATCAGCGACCGGGTCGGGGAAGATGAACCCGAGGCGGCGTTCTTCTATACCTCCACCATGCACGGGGACGAACTGGTGGGATACGTGCTCCTGCTCAGGCTGGCGGACTACCTGCTGCAGGGGTACGGGACCGACGGGGAGGTGACCTCCCTGGTGGACAGCCTCTCCATCTGGATCAATCCCCTTTCCAATCCGGACGGGACCTACGGCCCGGACCATGGCGAATCGGTTGCCGGCAGCGTGCGGGAGAACGCCAACGGGGTCAACCTGAACAGGGATTTTCCCGATCCCGCCGTCCCCGAGCCCAATGACACCGCAGGCAGGGAGCCGGAAACCAGACACATGATGCAGTTCCTGGAAAACCGCGGGTTCACCCTCTCTGCAAACATCCACAGCGGGGCGGAGGTGGTGAATTATCCGTGGGACCATACCTTCGACCTGCATGCCGACGATCCCTGGTACCGGCTCGTCTCCGGGGAATATGCCGATGAGGCCCGGGCAGTGGACCCGGGCTACATGGGCCTGTTCGAGAACGGGATCACCAACGGGGCGGTGTGGTACAGCATCTTCGGCGGGAGACAGGATTATGTGAATTATTACCTGGGGGGACGGGAAGTCACCCTGGAACTGTCCGATGAGAAACAGCTGGAATCGGAACGCCTGGACGAATTCTGGCTGAAAAACAAAAGATCCCTGCTCAACTACGTGGCACAGTGCACATACGGCATCAGGGGACGGGTGCGGGGAAGGCCGGAAGGGGAACCCCTCGCAGCCCGTATCTTTATCCCCGGACATGACAGTGCCTATTCGGTGGTGACCTCCTCACCGGAGCACGGGGACTTCTACCGGCTGATCAGGGAGGGGACCTACGATGTGGTATTCTCCGCCGGAGGGTACCTGAACGATACGGTGCGGGGCGTGGCGGTGACCGATTTCAGCGCCACATGGCTGAATGTTCTGCTGGATCCGGTTCCGAAGGGGGCGGGTCCCGGATCATCGCAACCCGCCGTGGAAATCTACCCGAATCCCGCCTCCGGAACCCTGTTCCTACAGCCCGCACGCATGGGAAACGGACCGGTGCAGGTGAGGATCATGACCCTGGAAGGAAGGCCCGTTTTCCGGCAATCGTTTTATTACAGCGGGCATCCCCTGGAGATCTCCCTGCAGGGCGTCCCGGACGGACTGCTTATTCTGCAGCTTTCATCCGGGGAGACCCTTCAGATGTTGAAATTCTTGAAACACTGAAAAAACAGCGTATTTTTGTATTTTTAACTGAAAGCCAACATTGAAGCGACAACTTTTGGCCTGTTTAAACGTAAAGCCTGTTAAAACATAATGCCTGTTTAATGAACAGCCGGCTAAAAATAACACATGTCCTTCCGCTGCTCCTGTGCGCGGGGGCATTCTGCCTGAACTCCCGTGCCCAGCAGGTAACCGCCGGGTACCAGCCCAAGACCAGGCTCCTGTTTATCATGGACGCATCCAACAGCATGGCCGGACAGTGGGAAGGGGGCAGGAAATTCGACATTGCCAGGAACATCCTGATGGACATGGTGGACAGCCTGGAGGGAAATCCCAACGTGGAAATGGCCCTGCGCATATACGGACACCAGAGTCCGGTTCCTCCGCAGGACTGCAACGATACGAAGCTGGAGGTGCCGTTCGCTCCCAACAACGCCTCCAGGATCAGGCAGAAGCTCAGGTTCATCAATCCCAAGGGCACCACCCCCATTGCTCATTCCCTGGAACTGGCGCCCGGCGATTTTCCGCCCTGCAGCAACTGCCGGAACATCATCCTGCTGATCACCGACGGCATCGAAGCGTGTGACGGGGATCCCTGCGAGGTTTCCCACAGGCTGCAGAAAGCGGGGATCATCCTCAGGCCCTTCGTGATCGGGATCGGCAATGACCCCGGCTTCAGGGAAACCTTCAACTGCATCGGGGAGTATTACGATGCCCCCGGCAGGGTCCAGTTCAAAGAGGCGCTCAGCGTGGTCATCACCCAGGCGCTCAATAAGACCAGTGCACAGGTGAACCTGCTGGATTCGAACCAGCGGCCCACGGAGACCGACGTGAACCTGGTCTTCTACGACACCTTCTCAGGGGTGATCCGGTACAACATGATCCATACCCTCAACGGCAAAGGCAACCCCGACACCCTTGCACTGGACCACCTGAGTACCTACCGCTTGGTGGCACAGACCATCCCGCCGGTGAGCGCGGACAATGTGAAGCTGGTCACCGGCCGGCACAACACCATCGGAATGGATGCACCCCAGGGGTACCTGATGGTGAGGACCAGTAGGGGTCAGGCCTACGACAACGAGAAGATCCTGGTGAAAAAAGCCGGTGATCCGTCCACCATCAACGTGCAGAAAATGGGTCAGCTGAACCGCTACATCGTGGGCAGGTACGACCTGGAGATCCCCATATACCCGCTGATGATCGTAAAAGATGTGGAGATCCGGCAGAGCTACACCACCACCGTGGAGATCCCCGCTCC
>DSDZ01000476.1 GCA_011048475.1 Bacteroides sp.
CAAAAAGCGGGATCACAGCAAAACCGATCAGGAACCAGCATTTTTTACACATTCATTCTATCTTTGTGTCTCATTCCTCCTGCTGCAGGAACCAAAATTAATTGATTATTATGAAGAATTATATCTTTTCCGCGTTAGTTTGCCTGGGTGCCGTGCTCCCCGGTTCTCTGCTCAATGCCCAGCCTGATGATCCTTCCGGTCAGACGCTGATCCGCATTGAAACCACCATGGGCGTGATGATCGTCCGTCTACGCGATGAGACAAAAGAACACCGTGACAACATGATCAAACTGATCGGGGAAGGGTATTTTAACGGACAGTTGTTCCACCGGGTGATCAAGGATTTTATGATCCAGGGAGGAGATCCGGAATCGGCAAATGCCGCGAAAGGACAACGCCTCGGGTCAGGCGGACCGGGTTATACCCTCCCCGCAGAGTTACACAGCCACCTGATCCACAAGAAAGGCGCCCTTGCTGCAGCCAGACAGGGCGACCAGGTGAATCCTGAAAAACGGTCTTCCGGTTCCCAGTTCTATATTGTACAGGGCAGGGTGTTTTCCCCCGAAGAGCTGGAAATGCTTGTCCGCAGAAACATGCATGCACCATTCACCCCGGAGGAAGCAACCGTCTACACAACCATCGGCGGTACCCCCCATCTTGATGGCGCCTATACGGTGTTCGGTGAGGTGGTGGAAGGCATGGAAGTGATTGACAGCCTGGCCTCTGTGGAGACCGATCCGTTTGACAGGCCCCTGGAGGATCTGGTATATTCCATTTCCCTCGTGAAGTAAGTTTTCTTTTTTTATTTTTACGGACTGAATTGATTGCGATATGCTTCAGAATATTGATCGGATCTTTGAAGAAGCGGGCCGGTTCCGTGCTGGGTCCAGGGAAGAGATTGAACAATTCAGGATCAAATACCTGGGTAAAAAAGGTGTGATCCCCGCGCTCTTCGATGAACTCAGGCAGCTTCCTGCCGGGGAAAAGAAAACCACCGGTCAGAAGATCAACGAGCTCAAACAGTTCATTTCCGGCCGGATCGATGAATTCATGGGCAGGATTGCAGCGGAATCCGAAGTGGTTTCTGCAGCCGACCTCACCCTGCCCGGTCCACCGCTCCAGCCAGGTGCCAGGCATCCCATTTCAATCATCCGCAACCAGATCATCGAGATCTTTTCACGGATTGGTTTCACCATTTCTGAAGGACCTGAAATCGAGGATGACTGGCATGTCTTCACCGCTCTCAATTTTCCGCCGGAACATCCGGCGAAAGACATGCAGGATACCTTTTTCATCGGCAAAGATCCCGATATCCTGCTCAGAACACAAACTTCTTCGGTACAGGTACATGTGTTGGAAAACCAGCCTCCGCCCATCCGCACCATCTCTCCCGGCAGGGTCTTCAGGAACGAGGCCATTTCTGCAAGGGCGCACTGCATCTTCCACCAGGTGGAAGGGTTGTACATCGATGAAAATGTATCATTTGCCGATTTAAAGCAAACACTGTTGTATTTTGCCCGGGAGATGTTTGGAGAGGAGATCGCAACCAGGCTTCGTCCTTCTTATTTTCCTTTCACAGAACCTTCAGCAGAAATGGATATCAGTTGCCAGCTCTGTGGCGGAAAAGGCTGCAATGTCTGTAAATACACCGGGTGGCTCGAAATTCTGGGATGCGGCATGGTGGATCCCAATGTACTCGAATTCACAGGCCTTGATCCTGAAAAGTACACCGGTTATGCCTTCGGGATGGGAATTGAAAGGGTGGCAATGCTCAGGTACCAGATCAGGGACCTCCGTCTCTACTTTGAAAATGATCTCCGGTTTCTGGAGCAGTTCTGTTCCGCATACTGATCCGCTTCTTGTGGTTTTTATTCTTCTATGATGATTTCGTGGCTGACCTGAAACGCTTTTTCGTAATTGGCTGTAACTCCGCAATATTTTGTGGTGGAGAGTTCGACCGCCTTTTCCACATTCTTCCGCGACAGTTCTTTTCCCTTCAGCCGGTAAATCACCTTCATCCCCGTATATTTCTTCGGGTGTTCTTCCGACAGTTCCCCTTCCACCTCCACAGTAAAAGAATCCACCGCCTCACGCATCTTCTTCAGGATGGAAGCCACATCCATGGCCGTACAGCCAGCTAGAGCAACCATCATCAGCTGTTTCGGCCTTGGGCCTGTATTTTTTCCCCCGTGTTCCGGAAGGCTGTCAATATACAATTTGTGTCCGTCCACCTGTACTTCGAATGCGAGGTCGCTCAGCCAATCTACCCTGACATTTTCTTTCATCGTTACAATTATTAACCTGTTTGTTCAGAATTGTTTAATTTTGCATTTCAAAAGTAATCAAATGGGTGAAATGATTGACCAGCCTTCCTGTGAATCCTGTATCAGCAGAACCCATCCCCTGTTCCGGCACCTCAATCATGAAGAACGCAACCATATTTCACTCCACAAGATAACAGAAACCTACAAAAGAGGTTCAATCATTTACCGGGAAGGAAACAGAATGAAGGGGTTTTTCTGTGTGCAGAAGGGGATCATCAAGGTTTTCAAAACCGGTTTCGACGGAAAGGAACAGATTATTCGTTTCGCCAAATCCGGCGATATCATCGGTTACAGGTCTGTGATCAGCAATGAACCCGCCTGTACATCCACCGAGGTTCTTGAAGACTGCATTGTCTGTCATATCCCCCCCGGGACTCTGATGACACTCATCAAAACCAACGGAGATTTCGCCTTTGAACTGATGAAGCTTACCTGCAAAGAGCTTGGTGAAGCCAATTCATACATTACGGACATTGCCCAGAAGACGGTCAGGGAGCGCCTGGCGGAAATACTGCTTCACCTGAAGGATGAGTTCGGAACGGATGAAACCGGGGTGCTGAAGATCTCCCTCACCAGGGAGGAACTGTCAAATATCGTGGGCACCGCCACAGAATCAATTATCAGGCTTCTCTCTGAATTCAAAAACGACCACCTGATTGCACTGAACGGGAGGAAAATAAAAATCCTGGACGAGCCAGGATTGAAGCTGATTGCAAATATTTAGCAACGATCAATTCACATATTTATTAAGCAAAATGTGAAGCAGCAGCCCTCCCACCACAAGGATCGCACTGATGGCCAGCTTGGCGTTGGTCTGAACCTCGGTAAAGACCACATATCCCAGAATGATCACTCCGATGAGTATGACGATAAGGCCTGCGTTTTTTAATAATTCTTTCATCCGTTCTTTTATTTCAGGGTGTCCGTTTCCGTATCACACAAATATATACAAAATATCAAAACAATAAATTCTGGTCATTTCTATATTTCCCCAGGTGCTCATACGCGATCCGGGTCACTTCCCTCCCCCTGGGTGTTCTTTTGATATATCCCTCTTTGATCAGAAACGGCTCATACACCTCCTCAATGGTGCCGGCCTCTTCGCCCACCGCAGTGGCAATGGTGTTCAGACCGACAGGTCCGCCCTGAAATTTTTCGATGATGGTGGTCAGGATCTTGTTGTCCATCTCGTCCAGTCCGGAACGGTCTATATTCAGGGACTCCAGACCATATCCGGTGATTTTCATATCGATGTTCCCGTCCCCTTTGACCTGTGCAAAATCCCTGATCCTTCTCAAAAGTGCGTTGGCGATCCTGGGGGTACCCCTGCTCCTTGATGCAATCTCTTCTGCAGCATTGTCGTCGATACCCACTCTCAGAATCTTTGCCGACCGTTTTACAATCCCTGTCAGGATGTCCGCATCATAATACTCCAGCAGGGAGGTGATCCCGAACCTTGCCCTGAGTGGACCCGTCAGCAAACCCGACCGGGTGGTTGCGCCGATGAGTGTAAAAGGTTGCAGGGATAGCTGCACCGATCGTGCAGAGGGCCCCTTATCAATCATGATATCAATGGTGTAGTCCTCCATGGCTGAATAGAGGTATTCTTCCACAACCGGTGAAAGCCTGTGGATCTCATCGATAAACAGAACATCCCCCTCCTCCAGTCCCGTCAGCAATCCCGCCAGGTCTCCGGGCTTATCCAGCACCGGTCCCGATGAGATCTTGATCCCCACATCCATCTCATTTGCTATGATGTAGGCCAGTGTGGTCTTTCCCAGTCCAGGCGGTCCGTGCAACAATACATGATCAAGCGCCTCATCCCTCAGTTTTGCTGCTTCCACAAAAACCTTCAGGTTCGCCACGATTTTTTTCTGTCCCTCGAAATCCTGAAACCTCTGTGGCCGGAGTTTGGCATCCATCTCCAGATCACGATCCGATAACTGCTTTTCCCTGAACTCAAAATCTTCGATCATAGCTCCTGTTTAACGGATCAACGTGACATCGCTTTCCGGCAGCCTGATCCTTACCCCGTTGATTCTTTGCTCCACATTGTTCCTGTATGTGATGGTCATTACCAGGTTTCCTTCCTCATCATATTTCTTCCAGTTCTTTTCCCGTATCCCCATTTCATAATACTGTTCTTCCTTCAACGCGCCCGAAGGATAATAATATTTGTGTTTCTTATCCGGATTCCCCCGTGAATAATATCCTTCATACTGAAGGGTTCCGTCACTGTAATAATACTTCCACTCTCCTTCCCTGAGCCCGATGATATAGCTGCCTCTTTCTGTATGGTCACCCACCTGGTAGAGCCATTCACCGTCCTTTTCCCCGTTGATATACTGGCCTTTTGAAAGAATATTGCCCCCCTGGTCATATTCTACAAACTCACCATCTTCCCGGCCGTTCAGATACCGCTCCTCCCTCCAGACGTTCCCGTTTGGGTAGTACCAGGTCCAGTCTCCGTGAAACCTGCCCCTTTCAAACCTCCCTTTCTGTTCGATGCCTCCCGACCGGTAATAATACGTCCATGTTCCGGAACGCTGGTTATTCAGATAGGCACCCTTCGCCCTTATCTCTCCCGTATTGTAAAAGTCGGTCCAGGCACCCGTCCTGTTTCCCTGTATATCGATGATCCCTTCCGATATCTTCTGACCGTTTTCATTGTACAGATAAGCATTGACTACGGTTCCGGTGGTGTCATAGAACCTGTGAATCCCCACGGGTACTCCCTCCCGGTATCCTCCCTGAAACACAAGCCTTCCCTGCTCGTCATAAGTATTTTTCATATCCAGCAGCTCACGGATATCTTCATCGATCTCCTCCACGATCTTTCCCCTCTCATACCTCATCGCCACCACCAATTCACCATCTCCGTCATACTCCCTGTAATACCCGTGCAGCTGATCATCCAGATAGTTTTCCTCTTTTTTGATCCTGCCGCTGCTGTCGTATTCCCTGAATGTTCCCTGCTTTCTTCCCTGTGAATCCCTGCGGTTGATCCTTTCCCTGTTCACCAGGTAGTTTTCATTATAATCCATTACCGTAATCAGGGTACTGTCCCTGGAATATTCCCTGGCCAGTCCGTGTTTTTTTCCGTTTTTATAGTAAACGATCTGCTTCAGTTCACCCGTCGGATAGTAGTAATAGGAATTTCCTTCCCTCCTTCCGTTCACATAAAGTTCTTTTTCGATCACCGTTGCCCTGCCCGGTCTTAACGGATTATCATAACTGTATGTTACCGAATAACCACTTTTCTCACCC
>DSDZ01000218.1 GCA_011048475.1 Bacteroides sp.
CACCAGCACGATGGAACGATGATACTGGTACACATTGTCAAAGGAGGCAGCGGTAATGTGGATCACGTCGAACAGCGGCTCCGACTGGGGCAGGCCAGGGTACTCCTCCATCAGGATATCCTTCATCAGCTCCCCCGAGGAGTTCTCCCAGTTGAAATTATCCATGACCACGAGCACTTCACCGGCCCCTCCCGTAATATTGGGCAGGATCCTGCCCGCCACTCCTCCCTGCTGCTTCGCACTGTCACAGGAAATCAGTCCGGACAGCAGCGCAATGAAGACAAAAAAACCTGCCCGGCATGGCGGACAGGTTCCTCTGTTATACCGGAATCTAATCATTTTTCAGTTTTTTTCGGACCCGGGGTTCCTCCTCTTCCTCTTTATCATCATCCGAATCATCACTCGTGGCTTTTTTGAATTCCTTCATTCCCTGACCCACGCCCCGCATGAGTTCAGGGATCTTCCTGCCTCCAAACAGCAACAATACCAGCAGGACGATCACCACGATCTGCCAGACACCTATGGCTAAAATGATATACGCTTCCATGGTCTAAGATTAAAAATTGAACTACATATTACAAAAATAGGCAAATAATTCGT
This sequence comes from Bacteroides sp., assembly GCA_011048475.1. Lineage (GTDB taxonomy): Bacteria > Bacteroidota > Bacteroidia > Bacteroidales. Next base: position 601 of record DSDZ01000218.1, read on the forward strand.
CTATCTGTTAAATAATCCGATGATATCGTTCAAATTGGCGTACAGCAACAGACTCAGCAAAATGACCATCCCGACGATCTGGGCATATTCCAGGAATTTATCCCCCGGTTTTCGCCCGGAAATGATCTCATACAGCAGAAACATCACATGTCCCCCGTCCAGCGCGGGAATGGGCAGAAGGTTCATGATGGCCAGTATGATGGAGAGGAATGCGGTCATGTTCCAGAAATTCTGCCAGTTCCACTGGGAGGGAAAGAAGCTGCCGATCTTGATAAAGCCACCCAGCTGCTCATAGGCCCTGGTCTCCGGTTTGAAAAGCATCTTCAGCTGCTTCAGATAGCTCCCGGTGATATCCATTCCCCGTCTGATCCCTGCTGGAATACTCTGCAGGAAGGAGTATTTCACAACGACCGGTTCGAAAAAATGGGTATAGCTCATGTTGTAGATCCCGAATTTCCCCTCCTCACCGGTGGTCACATCCAGCGAGAGGGTGTCGGAATCTCTCACCAGGGTGAATTCAAATGTGGTATTGGGCGCTCCTCCTGTTTTTTCCAGGAACTGGTCATAGAACCGGACCGGTTCGGAATTGATGGCGATGATCCGGTCACCCGCTTTCAGTCCCGCCTCCTCGGCACCACTTCCGGCCACGAGCTCTCCCACCACGAATGGGATCCTCGGGTAAATGGGGTATTCCGCCTTCAGCAATTCTGCGATGGCCCCGTCCGGGACACGGATATCCATCACCCTGCCCTCACGCTCGATCCGGATGGTGCCGGTTTCATTGACCACGATATCGTGGTGGATGGATTCCCATTTCTCCACCTCTTCCCCGTCCAGCGCCAGGATCTTGTCCCCGTTCCTCAATCCCATTTCCATCATGGTGCTGTCCACCATGTACCCGTATTCCAGCCTCTCGGCAGGCACATAACTTTCTCCCCAGGTGTAAAACACCAGGATGTAAATGACCAGGGCCAGCACAAAGTTCATGAACACACCCCCCAGCATGATCATCAGCCGCTGCCATGCTTTTTTTGACCGGAACTCCCATGGCTGGGGAGGCTTTTTCATTTGCTCCCTGTCCATGGATTCATCGATCATCCCGCTGATCTTCACATACCCTCCCAGGGGAAGCCAGCCGATCCCGTAAACCGTGTCACCGATCTTTTTCCTGAACAGCGAAAACCATGGATCAAAGAAAAGGTAGAATTTTTCCACCCTTGTTTTGAAGAGCCTTGCCAGGATAAAATGTCCCATCTCGTGCAGGACGATCAAAATCGACAGGCTCAGCAGAAACTGCAATATTTTTGTTACTACTTCCATTCCGGTCCTAAATTTGTTCCGCGGCAACCTGCCTGGCCAGCAGGTCCGTTTCAATATAATCTTCCAGTGACGGGGTTCTGATAAACTCTGCCCTTTCCAGGGTTCTTTCGATGACGGCCGGGATCTCCGTAAACCTGATCCTGCTCTCCAGAAAAGCATTGACCGCCACCTCGTTGGCCGCATTCAGGATGCATGGCCAGTTCCCTCCCTTCTTCAGCACCTCGTAAGAAAGTGCAAGGTTACGAAAAATTTTTGTATCCGGAGGCTCAAAAGTCAGCCCGGGGAAATCCCGGAAGCTAAAACGGCTGTATGCCGATCTGAGCCTTTCGGGAAAAGAAAGGGCATACTGGATGGGGAGCCGCATATCGGGCAGTCCCATCTGGGCCTTGATGGAGCCGTCGGTGAACTGCACCATGGAATGGATAATGGACTGGGGGTGGACCACCACCTCGATCTGTCCGGGTGTCACGCCAAACAGCCACCTGGCCTCGATAACCTCCAGTCCCTTGTTCATCAGGGTGGCCGAATCGATGGTGATTTTCTTCCCCATGCACCAGTTGGGGTGCTGCAGGGCCTGTTCCGGGGTCACGTTTTCCAGGGCTTTCATGGTCATCCCCCTGAAGGGACCTCCGGAGGCGGTGAGGATCAGTTTCTCAATTTCGTTGCCGGTTTCGCCGGCCAGGGACTGGAAGATGGCCGAATGTTCCGAATCCACCGGAATGATCCGCGCGGATTTTTCCCGGGCCTCCCTCATGATGAGTTCCCCGGCCACTACCAGGGTTTCTTTGTTCGCCAGTGCCACGCGCTTGCCTGCACTGACCGCCGCCAGGGTGGGCTGCAATCCGCTGAATCCGACAAGCGCTGTAAGCACCATGTCCACCTCATCCAGCCGGGCCACCTGCACCATTGCATCCTCTCCTGCCATCACCCTCACGGGATGATGCCTGAGTGCATCCCTCACCCTGGTGAAATGCTTTTCGTTCCGGATGACCACGGTCCCGGGCCGATACCTGAGGCTCTGTTCAACCAGCAGGTCCGCATTCTCGTTGGCAGTAAGCACTTCCACCCCGTAACGCTCCGGGTAAGCGGACACCACCTCCAGGGCCTGGGTCCCGATGGATCCGGTGGAGCCAAGTATGGCAATTCGCTTCTTCATGCGATCAAAACACGATGTAATCGGCCGGATTCAGCGGCACACGGTCGTGCCACAGCTCAAAGTGCAGGTGCGGACCGGTGGTGAGCTCCCCTGAATTGCCTACGATGGCAATGGCATCTCCGGCAGATACCTTCTGACCCACCGATTTGAAAAGTCCCGCATTGTGTTTATATACCGAAATGAGTTCAAAGTCGTGCTGGATCTGGATCACATACCCTGTCTCCAGCGTCCAGGTGGACATGGTGACAGTCCCGTCCAAAGTGGCCTTAACCACCTCGTTCGGGGGGGCTACCAGATCGATGCCGAAATGCCCTTCCATGGGATTGAATGCGTTGGTGATGATCCCGTTGGCAGGGGTGAAGAAATTAATGTCCTGCAGGCGCTCTTCCAGCTGATCCTCCCCCACGACACCCTGCCTGAGATGCTCCTGGGGGGTAACCTGCTGTCTCAGCACGGTTTCATTCGCGGATCTGGGGAAGGTGACTTCTTCCCGGCGGCTCACTTCCGTGGTGTCATTCAGATAACTCAGCGGGGCCTCGCCGGTGATGATCCGTTTCAGGTTATCGAAATACTGGTCCCTGACGGCCTGCTCATATTCCAGGGAATCGATCTTCATGGCATTCTCACGGATATTCTGACGCATGGCGGCATCGGGATACCCGGGGATGAATTCACGGATGGAGGTATAGGCAATCAGCACGTATACGATGGCCACGATCAGCAGCACGATCACGCCTGTCACAGCGATCAGGTTGAGCCTTGTAAGCCGTATGTGGCCCACTTCCTCGTAGGTCTCCTCATTGAGCAGGACCATCCTGAATTTATGGGTCAGCTTGCGAAAGATCCGCCGGTGTACTTTCTCCTTTTGCTGGGTCATGGGATCAACATGCCTTCAGGGCACAAAGATATAAAAGAATGGCGTGTCCGGTGATTTTTAATGAAAATCGAACATGGGAAGGATTTCCCTCCTGATGTAATTCTGTCCCATCTCCTTTTTCAGGAAGCCTTCCCTGACCATGGCCTCTTCCTCGTTATCGAACAGCTCCATATGGATCAGTGTCCACGGCCTGTATTCAAACAGCGGATTATTCGATTTCATCACATTCATGGTGATCATGTAATCGGTAAGGCTGGTGGTATAACCAACGAATAACCTGTCGTGCGAGTGGGAGTAAAGAACAAAAACCTTGTAACTCATAAGTGCTGGTCAGGAGATGTTAATACGTATTCTAACGTTAAATTAGTAAAATGGTTGCTATTGATAATGAACAATTTCATGGTTTATTAACAAATTGACCAAAGTCCGGGTTTCTTACTGCAACAGATTAAAACCTGATCCGTATCCGCTGCCAGGAGCGGATATAGGCCACCAGGTCCTGCCTCTGTGCACCGGAGAGCACCGGGTGAGATCCGTCCCCGAAGCCCCAGCAGGGCATCTCCGTCCCCTCTCTCCCCAGGGTGATGGTGGCCATCAGGTACCCGTTTGAAGCCGCGCTGAGCAGCTCCTGGTTGTTGAGCGCCGGGGCGACCGGCCCTTCCCCAGCTTCCCCGTGGCATTCCGTACAGTATTCCCTGAACGCCAGGGCCCCGGCATCCCTGTCCCCCGGATTGGTCCCCGGATAGATATAGACAAAAGGCTCCGCGGCCGTCTTTCGCATGTAGCCGACGATCCCGGCAATGTCATCCGCATCCAGCCGTTCCTGGTTGTACACATCGGTCGACCATCCGAACATGGCCGTGTGGGGCCTTCCTTCTGAGATGGTCTCATACAGGAACCTGTCGTTTGCCGCCTGCAGGAAATCTTCATTGATAATGGCCGGCCCGGTTTCTCCCTCCCCGTGCTCCCCGTGGCAGCGGGAACAGAGGAAATGGTATTTCAGGGCCCCTTCGTCCGTGTCAGCCGCAGTAAAATCCAATGGATCCCTGCTCCGGGGAACTCCGTACCAGGAGCGCATCAGGGTAAGCAGCCCGGTCAGTTCCTGGTTTTCCAGGTGCGGCCAGCCCGGCATGGCCGTATTTTCCCTTCCATGGACCAGGGTGTGCAAGATGAACCTGTTCCCGGCCCTTTCCAGAAAACCTTCCTGGTTCAGGGCCACCGCCACACCGCCCCTTCCTTCCTCTCCGTGACAGGCCGCACAACGGCGCAGGAAAAGTTCCTCTCCCGGTGATCCGGACCCGGCGGAAGATCCCCCCCTTAACGATCCCTCATACTGTGCCAGCAGTTCATCCACGGCAGGCCGTTTCTCCTGTTTCAGATGCCGGGTGATCGCATCCAGCTCGGGGTCTGTGATCCCCGATATGGCCTCCTCCCAGCTGCCCATCTGGCGGGTGCTTCTTCCCTTCTGAAGGGTAAACCTGATAAAGGCTTCCGATGCCACCCGCCTGAAATCCCGGTTCCCTACGGCGGGGATCCCCGTTTTGTATTCGCGGTAAGATTTTCCCGATCCCTGCTTTCCGTGACAGGCAGAGCAGAGGGTGGTATAGCCGGAGGGGCCCTCCATGGG
>DSDZ01000098.1 GCA_011048475.1 Bacteroides sp.
AACATCCTGTATCCGGTTTCCGGTCCGGAGCCGCTGTTTTTCTGCTATTCCGAATCCGTCGGGGACCTGAGTGCAGTGAATGCAGAACTTGCAGATTCGCTCGCTTCCTGGGGCAACAGGTATGAGGACCCGGGACTCGCTGTTTCGGAAGGTTACTCCCTCCTGCCGCCCGCCACTGTATTCAGTGACCTGGCTCCGTATGAGAATCCCTGGTTCGAGCCGGTCACCTACAAAGGCGCATTCGGCTCAAGAAACTGGTTACAGGGTTGGTCCCTGTTCCATCAGTCCGGGCTCATGGTTGATTGATCCCCGTCCGGGCCCGGAAATTGTGCGCCTTGGATTGCGCATTCTCAGGGCAGGTGTTCCTCGCGCATCAGGTCGAAGACGGTTTTCACCGGTGAGAAGGTTTCCACGGGGACCTCAACGAACAGTGTGAGCCAGCGGGCCATGGCCCCGTTCCACAAGCCCGGTCTCTCCAATGCTTTCAGCGGTTTTCCGCCCAGCGACTTTTCAGAGATGAAACCGGTGGAAGGATCCACAAAACGGGTCAGCTGGTATTTTTCCCCCCTGAAATCGCGGGTGCTGCAGACCAGGTCCACCGGATTGAAATGGGTGGACTGCTTCAGGATGGCCGCTTTCTCCGGATCGTCCAGGTCGATCTGCGATGCCTCCACGATCTGCAGGCTGATCTCCCCTGATTCGGATCGCACATAGAAAGGTCCGCCTCCCGGTTCGCCTTCATTTCTGACCATGCCGCAGACCCTGACCGGACGGTCCAGTGTCCTGATGAGCCATTGTTTGAGCTCGGCCGCATCCCAGCTGTCCAGCTGATCGGGAACGGCAACCCCGATGCGGTCCCTGAGGAAAGCGACCATGCTGTCAAGTTTTGTTTTTTGCACACGTTCATCCCCGGTCAGCTGACGCATGTAATAGAATATTTTCGAGCGAACCTCCAGAAGGATCCCCCCGATGACCTGCTTGTATCTGACCCTGATCCCCTTCAGCCGGTCGGGTGCCACATTGTCGATGTTGCTGATAAATATGATATCCGAATCCAGCGCATCCAGGTTGCGGATCAACGCACCGTGTCCCCCGGGCCTGAAAAGCAGCGATCCGTCCTCATTTCTGAAAGGTTTGTTTTCAAGGTTCACCGCAAGGGTGTCTGTCTCGGGCTTCTGGAATGAAAAGTCCACATTCACCAAAAGTCCCGTTTCTTTTTCGATCTTCGGCACGATTTCCGCAGCTTCAGCCCGGAATCCTTCCAGGTGATCGGCCGATACGGTCAGATGCAGTGAGAGCTTGTCTTTCCTGCTCGCACAGTACATTGCCGCCTCCCTCACATGTTCCTCAAAGGAGGTTCTCCGTTCCCGCTTGCTGTATTTGTGGAATTTGAGCAATCCCTTGGGCTTGTTCCCGTAACCCAGCCCGGGTTCATCCAGGATCTGCGTCAGGATCTCCGCCGGAGTTGACCTGGGAACGGCCTCTAGGTCCTCGTAGAAGGGATATGCCGGCAGCTGTTCGAAAAACTGCCTGATCCCGGGTTCCCCGTTGACCCAATTTTCCTGATCTGCGGGGGATAAATGTTCCAGGTTCTCCAGGGCGGCATAGAGGGATTTGAACATGCGGGTGGCTGCGCCGGAAGCAGGGATGAAACGCATGATCCTGAAATCGGGCGCGTTCTGCCGGAAGACATCCAGATAATGCTGCTCATCGCCGTCTGTCAGGCACATGATGCCCTTCCCCGGTTTGGCGGGCATTGTGATATCCGCGGGCGGGAATCCCGATTTGAAGCACTTGATCTGCCGGTTGATTTCATCAATGGGGATCCCCCTGCGCTGGATCTGCTGAAGATCTTTCTGGTTGAACATATGGCTGACTTTTACTGATTAACAACCTCCGTATTGGAATGTTTATCCCCTGCCGGCCGCTTCCCGGCCTGCCCGGAATGCTGCAATGTTCATTCCGACCACCTCCTCTCCTTTCCTTTCGAAAAGGGTCCTCATGGCAATTTCCAGTGTTTCTGGAAGCACATCCAGGTGTGCCGAGGCGGCACCCAGCATCACCATGTTGGAAACCTTCCGGGAACCCTGTTCGGCGGCAATCTGCTCCGCATCGATCAGGATGTGATTCCCGATCTTCCTGATCTCCGCGATGAGCACCTCTTCGGCGGGATAGTCCGGGATGTTTTTAAACGGATTGCTGCTGGTAACCACCCAGCCTTCCGGCGAAAGGAACGAAAGGTGACGGAGGGCTTCCATGGGTTCCACGGAGAGGATCATGTCACATTCCCCTTCGGGGATCAGGTCGGAGTGAACAGGCCTGTCCGAGATGCGCAGGTGCGACTCCACCGCGCCCCCGCGCTGACTCATTCCGTGCACCTCGGCCTGTTTCAGGTGCAGTCCCGATTCCACCGCGGCGATCCCGATCACCGCTGCAATGGACAGGATCCCCTGTCCCCCAACCCCCGCAAGTATAATGTCCTTCTTCATCTTTTCATTAATCTGGCAATATCCTAACTTTCAATTTCCTAACTACTAACCCTTCCTAACCTTTTTCTTCGCCGTCTGAATGCACTCCCGGTCCGAAATGATCACCGAAACCCCCTCATAGGCCAGTTCCTCCTTCAGGACCTTCACGTTTGCAGCATGGTTCTTCCTCAGGGGGATCATCACCCTGATGTGCTGCTTTTCCACACCCAGCCCCCCGCAGATCTGCTCCAGCCGTCCGGTGGCATGGGACTTCTGTCCCCCCGTCATTCCCGTGGCCGAATTGTCTGAAATGATCACCGTCACGGGAGATCCGTCCACCACCGCATCCAGCAGTCCGGTCATCCCGGAGTGGGTGAATGTGGAATCCCCGATGACCGCCACCGAGGGATGCAACCCGGCATCCGACGCCCCCTTGGCCATGGTTACCGATGCCCCCATATCCACACAGGAATTGATGGCATTGAAGGGAGGAAGTGCACCCAGGGTGTAGCAGCCGATATCCGAAAAAACCCTGCCGGGGCCATATTCGGCCAGCGCCTCATTCAGCGCCAGGAACATGTCGGCATGACCGCATCCCTTGCATAAGGCGGGAGGCCTGCTTTTCACCACATCCGATACAGTTGCCGGCTTTTCCCTGCGGAGATCCAGCGCTCCGGCCACGATCGCGGGATTCAGTTCCCCGTCCCGGGGCAGTATGCCGTCCATTCTGCCCCGGATTACATATCCGGTATCCAGAATCCCCCTGAGCGACTCTTCCACCAGGGGATATCCTTCCTCCAGCACGACGACCTCCTCCACCATCCCTACAAAATCCTTGATCATTTCAGGAGCAACCGGGTACTGGGAGATTTTCAGCACCGGTTCATCCAGCCGGTATTTTTCAGCCACTTCCCGGTAATAATTGTAGGCCAGTCCGCAGGCAATGACACCCCGCTTTTTTTCCTTCCCCTGCTCCAGGCGGTTCACGCCGGAAGTTGCTGCCTCCTCTTCCAGTTTTTCCCGGACCGAGAGCAGGAGCCTGTATTTTTTCCTTGCCAGGGCAGGCAAAAGTACGAACTGACCGGGATCTGACGGCATGGCCATGCTGTTCTGTATCCTGACCGGGGATCTTTCCACCGCCGATCGTGAATGGGCCAGCCTGGTGGGGATCCGGATCATCACCGGGAGGCGGAATTTTTCAGACAGGTCAAATCCGTACCGGGTCAGCTCATAGGCCTCCTGCTGGCTTGAAGGTTCCAGCACCGGAATACCGGCAAATTTCCCGTAGAACCTTGAATCCTGTTCGTTCTGGGATGAATGCATGGAAGGATCGTCAGCTGCCACGACCAGCACCCCTCCGTTGATCCCTGTCACGGCGGCATTCATGAACGGATCGGCAGCCACATTGAGCCCCACATGTTTCATGCAGGCCATGGTCCTCTTCCCCGCATAGGACATTCCCAGGGCGGCCTCCAGGGCTGTTTTTTCATTGGCGGTCCAGTCGGCGCGCACCTGTCCCTGCCGGACCGGTTCCGATCGCTGGATATATTCGGTGATCTCGGTGGAGGGTGTACCCGGGTATGCGTAAACCCCTGATAAACCGGCATCAAGGGCTCCCTGTGCAATGGCCTCATCCCCCAGTAATACAAGCTTTGACATGGGCAACTCGGTTGGTTGTTGCTCAAAAATAGATAAAAAAAGGCGGCCCTCAGCTATTGTAAAACATGGTCAGCCGGTCACCGTGACCACCAGCCTCCGGGCGCCCCCGTGGTTCCTGAATTCACACAGGTAGATCCCCTGCCAGGTGCCCAGCCTGAGCCTTCCGCCGGAGATGGGGACGGTCACGGCGTGTCCGATGATCGATGCCTTCAGGTGTGCGGGCATGTCGTCCGGTCCTTCGAACACATGCGAGTAAAGGGGATGGTTTTCCGGAACCAGGTGATTCATGAAAGATTCAAAATCATCCCTGACCGTAGGATCCGCATTTTCGTTGATGGTGAGACCTGCCGACGTATGCTGAATAAAGACATGCAGGATCCCCGTTTCGGGGAGGGCACCCAGGGCATCGGTCACTTGGTGGGTGATCAGGTGAAAACCCCTCGGCATGGGGGGCAGCGTGATGGTTTTTTGAAAGACCATGTCCGGTTGTCAATTGTTAAGAAAAGACAAATTTAACCCATAAATGGAGCAGGAGGCACCGTTTGGCCTGTTTTTTTGCCTATTTTTGGGGGATGTTTTCACGGATTGGATATTCGTTCCCCTGCCTGCTGTGCCTGGCGATCTGGCTGCTTCTCCCCGGGGAACTTGCCGGGCAGCGAAGACAGAGCCAGGATGAAAACCTGTTGCAGTTTTCAGGGATTGTCAGGGACCTGCAGCATCAGCCGCTGCCCCATGTGAACATCATCATCCTGAACGAAAGAAGGGGAACCACCTCCGACCATCGCGGGATGTTCTCCTTCGTGGTCAAGCCCAATGACACCATCCTGTTCAGTCACATGGGCCACAAGGCCACCCTCCATGTGATCCCCGATTCGGTGGGCGGACAGCAGTATCCGGCAGACATTTTCATGGTCAGCGACACCTTTCAACTGGCGGAGGTGAGGATCTATCCCTGGAAGACCTACCAGGAGTTCAAGGAAGCTTTCCTGGCCCTGGAACTTCCGGACGATGATGCACAGAATGCCTATCACAACATCGCCCTGATCAAGACCCAGATCAAGGTGAACGAACAGGGGACCACCCCCAACGTCAACTTCAGGGAAGTGATGAAACAACAATACAATCAACTGTATACGGCCGGACAGTATCCCTATTACACCATCTTTGATCCCATGCGCTGGGCCAGGTTCTTTGAATCCCTGCGCAACGGCGATTTTAGGCAGGACGATTGATCATCCGGCACAATTTTCACCCGGTCTACGCAGTTAATACTATATTCGGGAAACCTCAGGCATGATTCGGCTCTTCCACTGGTCCATTCTTCTGCTGTTTGTCACCCGGGGACTGCTCGCACAGGAAACCGGGCTGGTCCGCGGGATCATCACCGACAGCCTGGACCAGGCCATTGAACTGGCCAACGTGTCCCTTCTGGGGAG